>NZ_JAUMYS010000045.1 GCF_030528505.1 Tannerella sp. | reverse complement strand
TTGAGATGTTGAATTGTTTATTTGTTGAGTTGTTTTGACTGTTGGCTGAAAGCTGACTACTGACCGCTGACAAACAATTACGAATGACGATGCTCTGAGGGGTGTTGAGGTGTTGATTTGTTGAATAGTACGCACCGTAGAGACGCAATGACTTTTGCGAGTAAGCGAGAGCAGAGCCGAATTTATTCGAGCTATGCCGAGCGTGAGCAAATTGTTAGAATAAAATTGCGTCTCTACACCATGCACCACGCATAACAATTAACAATTGACCATTGACAATTAATTTACGTTGACCGCTAAACAACAAACAACTAAACGACTAAACGTCCGAAGGACTGACCGCTGAATGCTGACTGCCGAACGCTAACAAACTGATAATATGCTCCAAAAGTATTTGCGAGGTCATCGGTGAGTAGTTCCGAGCTTGTCGGCAGGTAGTTCGGAAATACTTAACGGGTATTTCGGAACTTGTCGGCGGGTAGTTCCATGACCACCCGATGGGTAGCTCAGAGGCACCCGTCGGGTGGTTCTTTTTTGCCCGACGGGTATCTCCGAACCTGTCGGCGAGTGGTTCCGAAATACTCACCGTTGACCTCGGAACTACTTCGGGTACGTTCCCGAACTACCCGACACCTGCTTCGGAACATATCCACGGGTGGTTCCGAACCACTCTCCCATACGTTCCCAACTACCTCCTGATACATTCGGAACGTACCTGAAGGACGTTCCGAACCACCCGTCGTCAGGTTCTGGACATACCCAAATACCCTTCTGCATCATCCCCCGATAGGAGACACCGTACTACGTAAGCAGGAGAGGATTCGGGCAATACGACGCCGCAGCGGGGGCGATCATGTTTTTTGCTGGAAATACTATATCTTTGCATGCCGAATAGCAAAAGCAACGAAGGTGAACCATTCCATATTAGATGAGTTAAATGATAATCAGCGCGAAATCGTGTTGTACTGCGACGGTCCGGCCATGGTAGTGGCAGGCGCGGGCTCGGGTAAGACGCGCGTCCTGACGTACAAAATCATTCATCTGCTTGAACAGGGACTGGCCCCTTACAGCATTCTGGCGCTTACGTTTACGAACAAGGCCGCCCGCGAGATGAAACACCGTATCGCTACGCTGACGGACGAATCGCTGGGGCGTCGGCTGAGCATGGGTACGTTTCATTCCATCTTCTACCGTATCTTGCGCCGCGAGGCCGAAGCGATCGGTTATCGGCCGGATTTCACGATCTACGACGCGTCCGACTCGAAAAACCTGATTCGAAGCATCATCAAAGAGATGCAGCTCGACGAGAAGACCTACCGGCCGGGCATGGTGCAGAGTCGCATCTCGAACGCGAAGAACAGGCTTATCACCTGCGAGGCGTACGAACGAAACAGGGAATTGATCGAATACGATACGAAATCGAAAGTCCCCATGCTGCACGAGATTTACAGGCGCTACCAGAGCCGCTGCTATCAGGCCGGTGTGATGGATTTCGACGAGCTGCTGCTACAGACGAATCTGTTGTTTCGCGACCATCGGCAGGTGCTGGAAAAATATCAGGAACTGTTCCGCTATGTGCTGGTAGACGAGTATCAGGATACGAATTTTGCGCAACACCTGATCGTGACGCGTCTGTGCGAGAAGCACCGGCGCATCTGCGTCGTCGGCGACGACGCCCAGAGCATCTACTCGTTTCGCGGAGCCAACATCGACAACATGCTGCGCTTCAAAGATCAGTACCCCGACTATCGCCTGTTCAAATTGGAACGGAATTATCGTTCGACGCAAAACATCGTCAATGCGGCCAACAGCCTCATCCATAAAAACAAAGGACAAATCCCCAAGCATGTCTACTCCGAAAACGAGCCGGGCAGCAAGATACGCGTCCTTTCGGCGTATTCGGACTATGAAGAAGGGTATCTGATCGCCTCGCAGATTCTCGAACTGCGGATGAACGAACGGAGCGCCTACGCCCACTTTGCCGTGCTCTATCGCACGAATGCGCAGTCGCGTATCCTCGAAGAAGCGCTCCGGAAAAGAAACATCGCCTACAAAATTTACGGCGGACAGTCGTTCTACCAGCGCAAGGAAATCAAAGACCTGATCGCCTACTTCCGGGTCATTGTCAACCCGCACGACGAGGAGGCGCTCAAACGGATCATCAACTACCCGGCGCGAGGCATCGGCGACGCGACGGTCAGCAAGTTGCTCAGCGCCGCCGACCGGCATCAGGTCAGTGTCTGGACGGCGCTTTCGCAGCCAACCGATTATACCGTCCCCATCCACGAAGGAACGGCACGCAAGCTCCGCGAATTTCAGACCCTGATGGAAGAGCTGATGACGGAATCGACCCGTCTGCCGGCCAAAGAAATGGCGGAGCTTACCATCAAACGAAGCGGCATCGCGGCGCAGCTCTTTCAAGACCGTTCGGTCGAAGGCATCAGCCGGCAGGAGAACATGCAGGAGCTGCTGAAAGCAATGCATGAGTTTTGCGAAAACAAGCGCGAAGAAGGCAACGAACGCGTGTTGCTGGCCGACTTCCTGATGGAAGTATCCCTCCTCACCGATCAGGATACCGATAAAGAAGAAGATGCCGACAAAGTCACCCTGATGACTGTTCACGCGGCCAAAGGATTAGAGTTCGACCATGTGATTATCGCGGGCATGGAGGAGAATCTTTTCCCCTCGTCGATGGCCATGGACAGCCTGCGCGCTATTGAAGAGGAACGGCGACTGTTTTATGTGGCCATCACACGCGCCAAACGCCACTGTATCATCACCTACGCCAAGAGCCGTTTCCGCAACGGACAGCACCAGATCAGTTCGCCCAGTCATTTTCTGGACGATATCGACTCGATGTATCTGCATCGGCCGGACGATTCGGGCATGACCCGCGAGCCGATCGACGCACAACGATACGAACCGGCCTGTTCCCGCGCCTCCTACTCCCCGCAACCCGCACGGAACACGCCCCCTCCCAAACGCCTTAAGCGTATCGAAAACAAGAATGTAGAGACCGCGAAACGGGTCGATTCGTTGAACGGTTTGCACGTGGGCGATACGATCCGGCACGAACGCTTCGGAAAAGGAAAAATCGTGTCGTTGGAAGGAGAAGGAGGCGACGCGAAAGCAACGGTCCATTTCGATTATTCGGGCAGCCGCACGCTGCTTTTAAAATATGCTAAAATAACGGTTATCAAATAAAACAATGGATATACAGACCATCCCTTCGCCGTGTTACGTGATCGAAGAATCGCTCTTACGACGTAACCTGACGCTCATCAAAGACGTGAAAGAACGTGCCGGAATCGAAATCATTATGGCGCTCAAGGCGTTCGCCATGTGGAAAGTATTCCCCATCGTCCGCGAATATATTCCGTATGCCACGGCCAGCTCCGTGTACGAAGCGCGGTTAGTCTACGAAGAGCTGGGCACTCCAGCACATACGTATTCACCGGCTTATACGGAAGCCGATTTTCCGCACCTGCTGAAATGCAGCAGTCATATCACGTTCAACTCGTTATCACAGTTCGAGCGATTTTACCCGATGGTCGTGGCCGATGGACGTCGCGTCTCGTGCGGGTTACGCATCAACCCCGAATATTCGGACGTCGCTACCGATCTGTATAATCCCTGCGCGCCGGGGTCGCGGATGGGCATCATCTCCGGCAAACTGCCCGACCGCCTTCCCGAAGGCATCGAAGGACTTCATTTCCATACGCTCTGCGAATCGTCCGCGCAAGACCTGGCCAACACATTGCAGGCTGTCGAACAGCGCTTCGGCCGATGGCTATCGCAAGTCCGCTGGCTGAATATGGGCGGAGGCCATCTGATGACCCGCAAAGGATACGATATCGACTTCCTTCTCCGACTATTAAACGAGTTTAAAGCCAAGTATCCGCACCTGCAGCTCATCATGGAGCCGGGCAGCGCTTTCTTCTGGCAAACGGGCTTTCTGCGGACAACGGTTGTCGACCTCGTCGAAAACAACGGCATCGAAACGGCCGTCATCGACGCGTCGTTCACGTGCCACATGCCCGACTGCCTCGAGATGCCCTATAAACCGGCCGTTCGCCATGCGACGGATGCCGTTCCGGGCAAACCGACGTACCGCATCGGCGGATGTAGCTGTCTGAGCGGTGACTTTATGGGCGACTGGTCGTTCGACCGTCCGCTGCATATCGGCGACCCGCTGATCTTCGAAGACATGATTCATTATACGACCGTCAAAACGACGATGTTCAACGGTATTCAGCATCCTTCGCTGGCTATCCTCCGCGAAGACGGTACACTCGACATCCTGCGCTCCTTCACCTACGAAGATTACAAGAGCCGGATGTCGTAACAATATATCGAACAATCTTTTACTCCTACTATAAGGATGGGCCGGAATGCAACGCTTGCCCTTCTTTCCCCTTCCACTCTTCCCTGCATCAATCAACCGGAAAAAGTCCCATAAAACGTAGAAATGTTAAATATCTCTTATTTTTAACACAAAATATTTGCTTTTTCGAGAAGATAATTTCTACCTTTGTCAAATTAAATTTTCGTTAATATCATACATCATGGAAACTCTATTTTGGTTTGTTCCTCTGGCATCTGTATTAGCGCTCTTGTTTGCCGGTCTTTTCTACAGGCAAATGCGCAAAGCCAGCGAAGGAACGGAAACGATGCGGGAGATCGCCGCACATGTACGAAAAGGAGCAATGGCTTACCTTAAACAACAGTACAAGGTCGTAACAGTGGTTTTCATTGTTCTGGCTCTATTCTTTGCCTTATTGGCGTATGGTTTTCAAGTACAGAATCCTTGGGTGCCTTTTGCCTTCCTTACCGGTGGATTTTTCTCCGGTCTGGCGGGATTTATCGGCATGAAAACGGCCACGCATGCCTCGGCCCGGACGGCTAACGCAGCGCGCCATTCGCTGAACGAAGGGCTGAAGCTCGCATTCCGGTCGGGGGCAGTGATGGGACTAGTCGTGGTCGGCCTCGGGCTGCTGGACATTTCGCTCTGGTATCTGGTTCTTGATTATTTTATTGACACAACCGGCGCACAGAAACTGGTAATTATCACCACGACGATGTTGACCTTCGGGATGGGAGCATCGACCCAGGCGCTGTTTGCCCGTGTGGGCGGCGGCATTTACACCAAAGCGGCCGATGTGGGCGCCGATCTGGTGGGCAAGGTCGAAGCGGGTATTCCCGAAGACGACCCGCGCAACCCGGCGACGATTGCCGATAACGTGGGCGATAACGTGGGCGATGTAGCCGGTATGGGCGCCGACTTGTACGAGTCGTACTGCGGCTCGATTCTTGCTACGGCCGCGCTCGGTGCATCGGCGTTTTACAACAGTGCGGACCTACAGGCGAAAGCCGTG
The DNA here is from genome assembly GCF_030528505.1 of Tannerella sp. Lineage (GTDB taxonomy): Bacteria > Bacteroidota > Bacteroidia > Bacteroidales > Tannerellaceae > Tannerella. Next base: position 21,542 of record NZ_JAUMYS010000045.1, on the reverse strand, counting down.
CTTGCTCCGATGCTGATCGCTGCCGCTGGCATTGTGCTCTCGATCGTCGGGATTTATACGGTACGGACGAAGGAGGGAGCAGGCATGCAGCAGTTGCTTAAATCGCTCGGCACAGGAGTAAACTTAAGCTCGGTACTGATTGCCATAGCAGCTTTCGGCATTTTGTATCTGTTGCAAATGCCGAACTGGTTCGGTATTTCGTGCTCGGTCGTTGTAGGGTTGATCGCCGGCGTGATTATCGGACAATCGACCGAATATTATACGTCTCACTCGCACAAGCCGACGCAATCCATCGCGCACAGTTCGAATTCAGGCCCGGCAACGGTCATCATTTCGGGCTTAGGCATCGGTATGGTTTCGACGGCGATTCCCGTCCTCACCATCACCTGCGCCATTATCCTGGCTTTTCTCTGCGCTACGGGCTTCGACACGGCTAATCTGCTGACTGCCGCGAACCTCAGTCTGGGACTCTATGGCATCGGCATCGCTGCCGTCGGGATGTTATCGACCTTGGGAATTACGCTGGCAACCGACGCTTACGGACCTATCGCCGACAATGCCGGTGGCAATGCCGAGATGAGTAAACTCGAACCCCACGTACGCCAACGTACCGACGTGCTCGATGCGCTCGGCAATACAACAGCGGCAACGGGCAAAGGATTCGCGATCGGATCAGCGGCGCTGACGGCGCTGGCCTTACTGGCTTCGTATATCGAGGAAGTGAAGATCGGATTACAGCATATCGGCACAACAACAATCGATATTGCCGGACGCACGGTAGAAGTAACACAAGCGACAATCCCCGACTTTATGGCATATTATCAAGTCGATCTGATGAATCCCAAAGTGCTGATCGGCGTTTTTATCGGGTCAATGATGGCCTTCCTCTTCTGCGGTCTGACAATGAACGCCGTCGGTCGTGCGGCTCGCAAGATGGTGGAAGAAGTACGGCGTCAGTTCCGTGAGATCAAAGGCATCCTGACCGGAGAAGCTACACCCGATTACGCGCGTTGCGTGGCGATTTCGACTCAGGGGGCACAACGTGAGATGCTCTTTCCGTCAATATTGGCGATTATCGCGCCGGTACTTGTCGGGGTCATCTTCGGGGTAGCCGGAGTTATGGGGTTGTTAGTAGGCGGATTGGGTGCCGGGTTTGTGCTGGCAGTTTTCATGGCTAACGCGGGCGGCGCCTGGGACAATGCCAAGAAATACATCGAGGAAGGACATCACGGCGGCAAAGGTTCGGAGGCGCATAAAGCAACGGTAGTAGGCGATACGGTAGGCGATCCGTTCAAAGATACGTCGGGGCCTTCGCTAAATATTCTGATCAAACTGATGTCGATGGTAGCGATTGTCATGGCAGGTCTTACGGTAGCGTTCAGCCTTTTGTAACGAGGGTCTTTCATATTTTATCGCACATGGAAAGGAGGTATCCGGATTATGTTTTCCGACACCTCCTTTTTTCTGTCGACAAGAAATCAAATCACTTGCGTAGGCTTCCTGCCGGATGGGTTTATCCGCAAACGGAGTGTTATTCTCCCGACTTCGTGAGGGGAGCAGCCGTTTTATACGTACGTCCCGAAAGCTCCTTATCGAGCATATACAGTCCGTAACCGTTGTCTTTTATCATCTTCAGGTTATTGATGATCTCGAGGGCGGTTTCTTCTTCTTCCACCTGCTCGTCGATAAACCACTTCAGCATGCTTTGGGTCGCATAATCGGACTCTTTCAACGCCAGCGTATACAAGTCGTTGATCAGACCGGTCACGACCCGTTCGTGTTTCAACGTTTCCTCGAACGAGTTCAAGAGCGAACCCCAGGTAGTCGGAACTTCCTCGATCGGTTTGAGGGTTACGCGTCCGCCGCGTGAGATAACATAGTTGAACAGAATCATGGCGTGATCCTGCTCTTCTTTGAATTGTACCTGATACCAGTTGCCAATACCGTTATACCCGTTGTCGTAGCAGTAGGCCGACATGGATAGATACAAATAGGCCGACCATAATTCGGCATTGATTTGATTGTTGATTGCCGTTTCAATTTTTTTGTTAAACATAATCGTCATTTAATTGGGTGAATATTTTAAAAGATCAGTAGCCCAAAGGTAGGGAATATATCGCAATTAACATGTTAAAAAAACAATAAAACCGTTTCTTTTGAGGGCGGCACACGTTGCTCTCGTGATACGGAGGCTTCTCCCAGACTCCGCACCGAAACTTGCACGACGCAGAGAAACGGAGCTTTCAGAGGATAGCTCCACCGTTGATATTGAGCTTAAAATGGAGTCCCAGGCGATCGGCCGCTTTACGGCAGAGGAGCATGCGAGTCATAAAAATCTCAAAATAATCCATCACGGCACATATTCTCGTATCGATTTCGAGGAAAAGCGTGATGGTCTTCGCCCGGGTATCGAGCCGAAGCTCCGACTTGACCACGGCATAATTCACCCGGTCGTGAATATCTTCTTTGATGGTTGCCCGACTGCGCACCCGGCTGCGGCGCACATCGGTCTTGTCGGCAATAATGAGAGCCGCAGCCACTTCGTTGACGGGGAAAGCCGTCCCTTCGTCGTGATTGCCAATAGCTGTAATGACGGTGGCCGTATCTTCAGGCGCCATCCCCATCTTGTCGAGGATACGGAACGCCATCACCGCGCCGCTCTGCGCATGGTCGGTACGGTTGATGACGTTGCCGATGTCGTGCATATAACCGGCGATCTTTGCCAAATCGACCTCGTGATCGCTAAATCCCAAATCTTTGAGTAGACCACCGGCTACTTCGGCACATTTCGTACAATGCGCAAAACTGTGTTCGGTGTACCCGATTGCTTCGAGCGAAGCGTCGGCTTGCTGGATATATGTCCGTATCTCTTTCGATTGCTTAATGGTGGCAAATGTTATCTTTTCTTTTATCTTTGTCATAATGGATAAAACGTTTTACGCGTGCAAAGATAAGCGATTAGATACATTTTTCACACAGGCCGACACGCAAGGCAATGATTTTATCCCTCCTACTCCTAAAGAGGGTGTGCCCAAACATTGCGTTTTGACACACCCTCTAAAACGAGAATGATTATCCTTCGTTAATAAAACGTCTAATAATCATTTAAACATACAGATATCGATAAAATCATTATTTATACCCCGGATTCTGTGTCAGACTCGGATTACGCTGTAATTCATCGACTGACAGTGGCCAAAGTAAATCGGATTCTTTAAACATAGCTCCTGAAGCATTCTTAGCACCTACTAAATTCGTATATTCTACTTTGCCAGGCTCTGTTTCCGAAATCACAGGAAACATTCCCGTGCGAATACAATCATCCCAGATTTTAAATTCCAATGGAAATTCACGCAAGCGCTCCGTCCAACACTCTCTGATGAATGTCTCTTTAGAGAATGTTTGAAGTTCAGCCGTAAATGCTTCCACTGTTTTTCCATTCATATTTGCACGCGCTTTTATTTGAGCAAGATATCCTGCTGCTTCTGCATTTACACCTGTACTTTGTGCAATGGCTTCAGCCGCATCCAATAAGGCTTCGGCATAACGGAAAAAATTCCAGTCTTTAGTTGCTTTACCTGTATTCAATAGCGCATTTTCGTCAAAATAATACCAACATCCGGCAAGGTCTTTCGATTCCCACTCGGCTCCGGTCTTCGGATTCACGTATTTCCAGTGAAAAAACTGATTCGGCTGAATACGAAGGTCTGTCTTTTCATAGACATTCAAAAATCGATTGGTTGGCCCATATACTCTCTCAAAGATAGAATACGTATTAAATGTTTTCGTTGCGCTCGAAGAAAATGCATAGGTCGGCCACCAACTTCCGTTGTTAATCGCGGCATCATATTCCTGAGCATAAATTACTTCATCCAAATCGTCTATCAAACGCAGTTTATTATAAGCACTGTTTCCGGCCAAATCTTCGTTTTTCGTCAGGCTATGAGGTGAAGCCACAACCATTTTTGCATATTCGGCAGCTTCGACATACTTGCCCTGCTGCATATAAACAGAGGTTAGCATCATGGCTGCAGCAAATTTAGTAATGCGATGTCCGTTATCTGCAAATTTGACAGCCGGAAGAACCGAAACAGCTTCTTTCAAGTCTGTTTCAATTAATTGATACACGGTTGGAACTTCAGTACGCTTCAGATAGAGATTGTCCAGCGATTCGTATGGATCAGTCGGCATCGGAACAGCTCCAAAAAACTTCACCAAATAAAAATAATTGAATGCTCGAAAAAATTTTGCCTCAGCGACCAGTTTAGCAGCTCTCGCAGCATCCATTTTGATTTTTGGGATATAAGCAATTGCCCCGTTAGCCACGTTGATCGAAGCATAGCAATTATCCCACGCATTATCCATCGTATTGGAGATCGTACTTGTATGTTCCTGTCGTGTTAGTTCACGTGCATATTTACAAACAATTTCCTGTCCCTCATAACTATTGGTGAAATATCCTGTCAGCATCCCATTGACCGAAACGTTCGGACCGATATAGGCACTTGCAGCATGTGAAATTCGACGAGGGGCACCATTTCGATATAGATAATTTACATTCGCAACGGCCTGTGCTTCGGTTTTATAATAATCTCCAGCCGTTTTCGATGATTTGGAATTTTCATCCAGAAAGCCTTCACACCCCATCAAGAAGAACAAGTTCACGCTTAAAAGCGTGTATAGATTTTTTTTCATGATTACACTTCTTTTTATAATTAATTAAAATGTTACACTAAGTCCTACCGTCCACGTTCTTGCACGCGGATAAGAGAAGAACGTCATGTTCTGCCCGAACTTATCCCCATCACCTTGAGAAGTACTTTCAGGATCGTATCCTTTGAAATCACCCGAACAGATTAAAAATGCATTATTGACACTTGCATAAGCACGTAACGCTCCGAGGCGCATAAACCGACAGCATCGAGGCGTAAATGTATAGCCCAACTGAATAACATTGGCACGCAGATAAGAACCGTCGCTAATCCACTGCGAATCAACGGTAGTATCCTGACCGGCATGACCGCTGTTCATCAGATATACAGCCTGCTGCATTGTATTGGGATTGGTACCGTTATAGGCATCATATAAAATATTAGATAACCCGTTCGTAATTCCAAAACGATCGTAAGTAGAATGATAGAATTGCTGCATGGTTTCCACGCCCCAGACAAACTGGAAGTCAACCGTTAAATCCAGATTTTTATACGTCAGCGTATTGATCAAACTCCCCGTCCAGTCCGGCATTCCTTTGCCAATAATTTCCTTCTTCTTCGTACGCTTAGCACGGCCTATTTGTTTCTTTTCGCATGCTCCGGCCGCAAAGTCCTCTTCTGTATAGACTCCCAAACGCTTGTAACCGTAGAAGCTACTCATGTTCTCACCTACCCGAAGAATGCTTTCGTAGCCACCGACCCAACTGTGCATAAGAATATCTTCGTCATTGTCCCCCAGACCTAAAATCTTGTTTTTATTGTAATTCAAGTTCAACGTGGTCGACCAGTTAAAATCTTTTGTCTGAACCGGTATTCCGGTAATCATGATATCAAAACCTTGATTTTGTACCGAACCGATATTTTTGAAAACAGATCGATAGCCTGTAGCTGTAGGAAGCGGACAATCAAGTAACAAATCGGTTGTTCTCTTATTATAGTAAGAAACATCGAAATTCAACCGATTACGGAATAGTCCGAGGTTCACTCCGAAGTCCCATTGTGCCGTTTTCTCCCACCTAAGATCAGGATTAGCCATAGAGCTGATATAAGAATATGCTCCTCGCTTGCCATCGAGCAAAAATGTACCAGCCGAAACAGAGGCCAAGGATTTGTAGGGGGCTATTTCGGAATTACCTGTCAAACCGTAGCTGGTATGCACTTTCAAATTGCTTAACAGCTCGTTTCCTGACAAAAAATCTTCATTCGAGACATTCCATGCTAAACCGGCGGAGGGAAAAAAAGCATACTTGTTGTTTTTACCAAATCTGGAAGATCCGTCGTAACGGCCGGTCACTGTAGCCGAATACTTATCATGATAAGTATAAGCCAGACGTAAAAAGTAAGAGTTCATCGCCCAACGATTGTAGCTCGAAGAAGGTGGGTCAGGCGTCGTACCTACTCCCATATTGTTCCATTCGTAAAAATCATCGTCGAAACCACGCGTGAAAGAGCGATCATAGTTCTCGGTGCGCTCTTGCCATGAAAGCCCAACCATCGCATTGATTCGGTGCTTGTCAAACACTTTATTATATGTCAAATAAGTCTCTTCCTGCCAGTAGAGTGTATTGCGATGATTGATTTCCGCCCAACCATCAGGCATAGAGATATTATTCAATGAAACGGAGGAATAGCCTTTATACGTCCGCTGATGAGCATCGATACCGTACTGAGTCTTTAAGTCGAGACCATCGAACAGATGAAACGTAAAGGCCACGTTTCCGAATATCTGCGTATTATATCTCATACGCTTTTGTAAATCCAGAATCATCACAGGATTGGACATCCCTTCGAAACCGAAAGTTTCGCCCATCGAAGAAGTTGATGAAGTCGTATAATTACCATTGCCGTCTCGCACGGGTAGCCATGGAATCATTTCGATCATTGTACGACGCGCCTCTTGCCCGCCACCTGTTTCCGGAGTGTATCTTCCCCATGTATGATTCACCATCAGATTTACCTCCGTAGAGAGCCAATTCACGGGATTTGCATCATACATCAGTTTACCATTAAAACGTTTGCTATAGGTATTGTTCACTATCCCCTGCTGATCGGTATAGTTCAGAAATGCACCCATGGAAGAGTTTTTTCCGCCTTGTTGAATATTAATCTGATGGTTATGCGAGACAGAAGTGCGCGTAGCCTCTTTCTGCCAGTTCGTATCATAGAGTGGCCGACCTTCTTGGTCAAAGAAATTGCGATCTGTAAACCACTCCGCACGATTCAACGACCAATTCTTTCCCTGCCATTTATTCTCATTGGCCAAACCTCTCATAAACGTTTCACACCATTCTTCAGCATTCAACACATCCATATAGCGGGCAACAGCCGACATGCTAACTGATCCTTGATAACTGATCTTCGTTCCGTCGCCGAATTTATTTCCACGTTTGGTCGTAACCATAATCACGCCGTTTGCTCCGCGTGCACCATAAATAGCTGTTGCAGAAGCATCTTTCAGCACTTCCATTTTCTCAATATCGTTCGGATTGACCAAATTAAAATTCTCCATAACGACACCGTCCACCACATACAGCGGATCGGACGACGAGTTGATCGTCGACATCCCGCGAATAACAACACGATTTGCATACGCTCCCGGCTGACTGGAATTGGAAAAAATATTCACTCCGGCGGCTTTACCTCGTAAATTTTCAAGCGCACTGAAAGACTGCGCTTTCATCATGTCTTCTCCTTTGGCAATAGAGATGGATCCAGTTACATCAGATTTACGCATCGTTCCATAACCTACTACTACCACCTCTTCAAGTGCCTGCGTATCCTCAGATAATGCAACATTCACGGTTGTCTGCCCGTTTGTGGATACTTCACGCGTATGGTATCCAATATACGAAACGACAAGAACCGCTTCGGCCTGAACTTCTATGATAAAGTTTCCATTTACATCTGTTACTGTTCCGTTCGAAGGATTTCCTTTCTCAATCACATTAGCTCCGATTATCGGCTCACCTGCATCATCTGTAATTATGCCGGATATTTTTCTTTTGCTTTGCTGCATTGCAACCGTTTCTACGGATTTCGTACGTGGTGTCAAGACAATGTTTGTACCAACAGTGCTGTATGATACATTCGTATCACCGAAAAGACGTTGTAGCACTTCCGATACCGGCTTATTGTGAACCTCCATGGATACGATCCGATCTACTGCTACTTCATTTCGATCGTAAACAAACAGATAGCCCGTTTGTCTTTCTATTTCACCCAACACTTTTTTGATAGAAGACTGGCCTCCCTGTAAGGTGATTTTAGCGTTTTGCGTTTCGGATTCAACAGCAAATACGCGGATCGTACATATAAATAAGAGAACAACTATTATGTTCATAATACGAAGCAAATGGCTTCGTTGCGATAAAAACATCTTAGTTTTTAAATGATTCATTATCTTTGTGTTTAGCTTATTCGTATTTCGATTTGTTTATTTAACACACACTTGTGAGAAGATGATATTTCTTCTCCGGTAAGCTTTGAAATGTTTACCGTCCTTCTTTTATTATTCGGTCATTTAATTCATAGGCATTTTATTTTTCATGGTAAAACATTCTATTATTTGATCTCGATCGTATTCGTATCTTCATCCACTTGGTATGTAAATCGTTTTTTCATTTGTAACACCTTAAGAATATGCTCCAGTCCATCACGCATCCGGAACTTACCCGTATAATGATAATGGTTGGCTTTGACCTGCTCATTGGTGATATTCATTTTTACATCGAAATATTGTTCTAATTTTTGCATGACGGCAAGAACAGGCTCATTGTCAAAGCTTATAATCCCCTCACGCCAAAGAAAATAGTCGGGATGCATGATCGGCAATGTCTTCAACCGGCCATTCTCAAGGGAAACTTTCTGATTAGGAGACAACGCAATGCGTTGCATACGATTAATATCACAAACTTCTATTTTTCCTTCCAACAGCGACGCTTCAAACAATTCTGTATCTTCATAAGCAAACACATGAAACGATGTTCCCAACGCTTTGATTTTATATTCCGGCGTACAAACAATGAAGGGTCTCTCTTTATCGGTCTGTACCTCAAAGAAGCCTTCACCTTCAAGCTTCACCTGACGTACATCGTGCGAAAAGCAAGTCGGGAAAAAAAATCGACTACCCGCATTTAACCATACTTTAGATCCATCTGCCAACATCAGCTCTACATGCTGTCCCATAGGAACATAAACGGACTGCATCGTCACAGACTCTTTTCCTGAGGTATCTGAAAATATACCTCCGACATAAAAAGAAAGTGTAAAGACCGCTGCAATCTTCAAGATTTCAAGAGTCAACTTCCGTGAAAAAGCGGTTTCTTTTTTCTCTTCTTTCCGCCAAAGTTCAAAGTTAAATAATTTCCGCAATGCCATATAATGACGCATATTCTGTTCATCGGCCTCCAACCAGTTAAGAATCTGCTTTTTCTCATCTTCTGAAACATGTCCGGATATATATCGTTGTATAAGCCTGTTGTCCATCTTCGATACTTTATAAATAAGACGATTCAACAAGACCTATCACTAAAGGGAGAAAAAAAATTTCCCTTCTATGGATAAAATATCACAATACGAACAAGATATAACAATAACGGTAGATAATCTCTCAGAGATATACGCAGTTTCTTTAATGCTTTGGATATATGATAATCGACACCTTTGACAGAAAGATTCATCTTTTCAGCTATTTCCTTGACAGAAAGATGTTCGAAACGGCTCATCTGAAATACACGGCGAGTTTGTTCCGGCAAATCTGTCAATGTATTCTGTACAATCCTATTAATCTCGTCCGAAAAAATCTCATCCGGGTCACAGGCTTGTAACGTAGAGATACGAATAGTTAATTCGCGCTGTTGCCAGTCTTCGATGGAGCTGATAGCTTCGTTTCGTATCCGACAACTACGCATATAATCGAGTGATTTATGTTTTAGAATAGTTAAAAGCAAGGGTAACGGTTTAAGCACTTCTTCCTGTTTCATCATTTCCCATAATTTGATCAACGCTTCAGAAGCAATATCTTCGGCAGCCAAGTCATCATGTACATACGACTTGGCAAACAGAAATGATTTCCGATAATAGATTCGATATATATCTGTAAAGTGCTTCATTACTCGATCTTACTATAAACCATGATAATTCACATCCGGATACCGAAAAATAATTTTTGTCATACCTCTTAAATTTTTACTTCTCACCTCTTTATATGCTGAGATGCCCACAGTGTGATATCCTGTTTATTCAGTGCAGCTGCCATCAGTTCGGGGAATTTATCGGGTGTACATGCGAATGTCGGTACTCCAATCTCGGCGAGGAAACGGGCATTATCTTTATCATAGGAAGGCGCTCCATCGTCATTCAACGCTGGCAGCACGATAAGCTGTACACCCCTATTAACGAGAGAAACAAACGTTTTGCGCATCTCTTTTTCGTCTCCTCCCTCATACAAGTCGGTAACGAGCACCATGACCGTCTCTTCAGGACGAGTAATAAGATCCGAACAATACGTCAACGCCTGATGAATATCGGTGCCGCCCCCCAGCTGTACCCCGAAGAGCAAGTCAACGGGATCTTGCAGTTCGTCGGTCAGATCCACTACAGCCGTATCGAAAACGACCATGCGTGTAGAAACCGAAGGGATGGAGGCCAGTACGGACCCGAATATCCCGGAATAAATAACGGAAGTACCCATCGATCCGCTCTGATCGAGGCAGAGGATGATATCTTTCAGTGCACGTCTCTTACGGCCGAAGCCAATACGTACTTCCGGTATGATGGTCCGGTAGTCCGGCTGATAATGTTTGAGATTTTTCTCGATCGTGGCCTTCCAGTCGATCTCGTTGTGTCGCGGGTTACGACGACGTGAGCTGCGATTCAAGGCGCCGGTCACGGCCTGTTGCATCGGAGAGGATAGTTTTTGCAGTAACTCTTCGACGACTTTTCGTACCACTTGACGAGCGATTTCTTTATTCTTTTCGGGGATGGCACGGCTCAGACTCATCAGAGTGGCAACCAAATGTACATCGGGCACCACATGTTGCAGCATCTCTTTCTCGGTCAGGAGCGACGTGAGGTTAAGCCTACGGATCGCATCTTTCTGAATTACCTGTACCACACTCTGCGGAAAAAACTCACGTATGTCGCCCAACCAGCGGCTGACCTTCGGAGCCGAAGCCCCTAATCCGCTTCGCCGCTCGTTATCGCCATAAACGGCTTCGAGTGAGCGATCAATCTTCAGATCCATCTCCGAGAGTGATAAACCCGTACCGTCATATTCGCGACCTAATATGAGTCGCCAGCGTCTTACCGTTTCTTCGTCGTTCGTCTTATTCATCATCTTGGATTCCGATTAATTGCCAAATCAGCGGAATGACTTTCTCCGCCTCCATTAGATTAAAATTCACATCTGCCGACATACTGCCGGTATTTTTGTCCGTCCCGTATTGAGCCTTTTCCCCGATTTTGCGACGTTCGGCCGGTGTAAAGTCTCCACAGGTGCGTCGGAGAATCGGTAGTAACGTCATGAAATCGTCTGCATGCAGAGAGGCTATCCATGTATTGATTAACTTCCAGAAATCTTCGTCGATGAGCAATACCGTCCCCAACGATTTCAGAAAACCTTCGAACCAAAATGCCATATCGGACGGCGTGTTACCTACCGAAGCATAATAGCGAAGTACGCGTTGCATATCATCGGCCGAAAGAAGTTCCCGATCACGTAATAGCCGTGTAGTATAGCCCGACAGCAAGGGATGAGTGTGTACAGCGCTGTTGATTTTCCGGACAGTTTCGATCCACATCGTTGTCAGTTCCGCATCGTTCGCCGTAGCCAACGCATAATCGACCGAGCTGAGCCGTTCCCATATCTCGCCGGCTGCTTCCTCGTCGACATGCATGCAGAGCAATGCTCCTCCGGCCATGATACGTGCCAGCAACGCATGCAGCATCTTTTCGACCGTTGAATAGTCGAGCTTGCGAACATTTCCGTAGTGTACGATGTGAACAAGTCCGGGCACGGCTTTCATCATCTGCATGATGTCCGTCGTAACGGCCGAGAGAGCATCCAATTGTTCCGTCATTGTAGCAACCAGATCGGGCAGATCGGCGGGGATGACTTTTTCGAGCATCTCCGTCAGCTCGGCTATTCCGTTGATCTGTCCGGCTCGGTGATGTACGTACTTGACAGTCGCTTCGGCCAGTGTATTGCCCCATATCGCACGCTCGATAACAGCCAGGATATGTTCCGGCTTATAGTAACTGCTCCAGTTTTCTTTAAAAGTCCCTTTCCCGCTACTCTCTTCCGGCGTGATCATGTCGATGCCCAGCAGAGCCAGCCGATGAAAAAAGATACTTTTGGCCAGATCGTTCGGTTCGCGCAAGTCGAGCGTAATCTTCTTCACTTCGGTATTTGCGGGGATACGAAACTTTTTCATCTGTCGTTCCACATCGAGCACAAGAGGAACTTTCGGAACATGGTCGGGCACTTCGCCCATGCGGTTCCCGACAATCAACTCGTGACGTATCAGTCGCAGGAGCGTATCGTCGCCGAACCCCATGACCGTTGTGACGGCATCGTTGAAGTCGGAGAGCGAAGGATGCGCTTCGTTTCGCAGGGCGGCCGTAGCATTGGCCAGCCGGACGGTCTCGATGACATGTGCCACCGATACATCCATCCCGTTTTTTCTCAGCAAGGCGGCGATGTGTGAAACCCACAGGGTACCGTCGTCAGCAGGATTGAACCACAGATGTTCATACCATCCCGGCGAGGTAATGCCGGCGCCGTAGCCGCTGTAAAGCGAGAGACGGTCGTACGTCCACGGAATCCATGTGCAGTCCACCTTGACTTTCGATAAGCCTTTGAGAAGTTCGTTGTCTTCCTTCACTTTCGGCATGGTGACTAAAGCCGGCACATGCCAAGCGCCGCACACAACGGCCACCTTTTCATGCCCTTCCTTCTCGGCAACACGTATCATTTTCCGCATCCACGCCTCGCGTAACAGATGGCGCTCTTTTCGCTCCGGCAGATATTCACGCAATGCTGTTATGGCTTCCTGTACGGCTTCGAAAATACCAGTCGCATTGCGACGACTCTCGATCTCAACGTCCCACCACTGCTCGCCGTCCTCATATCCCGCAATACGCGCATAATGGTCGAACGGATCATGCGTATCGATCGCTTCATCTGCGTTTTGCTGTTCCCCTTCCTCCGTTTCCTCTGCTTCATCTGCGTTTTTTTTCGCTTTGTCGGCCGCCAACGCATAAATGAGCGGGAGGTCAAAAAAGCGTATCGGGATGTGTTGCTCCGTGGCATACCGTAAAGTTTGCCATTCGGGCGAGAATTCGGCAAGAGGATAGAAAACAGCTATCTGAGGATCATCGGGGCAATAGGCAAGCAGAGCAACGGGCGGCTTCATCGCTTGGTCTGCGATATACGAAAGCAACGGTTCCGCTTCGGGCGGCCCTTCAAGCAGGATCAGATCAGGCCGGAAATGGTGTAACGCATGAACCACGTTTCTACAAGATCCCGGCCCATGATGGCGAATACCTAAAAAACGGATTTCCATAACAGCCGCATGCTATTCTCCCCAATCTCTGGCCGCACGGTAAATGTCTTTCCAGCCATCGCGCGTCTTGAGCACCGTTTCCATGTATTCGTCCCAAACAACCTTGTCCTGTACGGGGTCTTTAACAACGGCTCCGATGATACCCGAAACCAGATCGGATGCATTGATCCGGCCGTCGCCGAAATAGCCGGAAAGAGCGAGTCCATTGCTCATGACCGATATAGCTTCGGCAGTGCTGAGTGTGCCGCTCGGTGTTTTAAGCTTCGTCTTGCCGTCTTCCGTCACTCCGGCACGCAGTTCGCGGAAGATAGTGACGATACGGCGGATTTCTTCCAAAGCAGGTTTCTCGGCCGGCAATTCCATGACTTTTTCAAAACTCTCCACGCGACGACGCACAATGTCGATTTCTTCGTCAATCGTAGCGGGAAGAGGTAAAATAACCGTATTAAAGCGTCGTTTCAAAGCGCTTGACAAGTCGTTCACTCCCTTGTCGCGATTGTTGGCCGTAGCAATCACGTTAAATCCCCGGATCGCCTGTACTTCCGTATCCAGCTCAGGGATCGGCATGCTTTTTTCCGAAAGAATCGTAATCAATGTATCCTGCACATCGGAACCGATACGGGTCAACTCTTCGACGCGCGCAATTTTACCTTCTCGCATAGCACGCATCACAGGTGTCTGTACCATGGCTGCTTCGGTCGGTCCTTCGGCCAGCAACTTGGCATAATTCCAGCCATAACGGATCGACTCCTCACCTGTTCCTGCCGTTCCTTGCACAATCATGGTCGAATCGCCGGAGATGGCGGCTGCCAGATGCTCGCTCACCCAACTTTTGGCCGTTCCGGGCAATCCGTAGAGCAACAAAGCGCGATCGGTCACGAGGGTCGCCACAGCGATCTCCATCAGACGCCGTTGTCCGATATACTTGGGTGACACTTCAAACCCATCGCTAAGTTTGCCTCCCATCAGGTAAGTAACGACCGACTGAGGAGACAGGACCCAGTTCTCCGGTATTTTTTGTGTCTCATTTTTCTTCAGCGCGGACAATTCTTCAGCGAATTGCTGTTCCGCATGTTGTCTTAATAATGTATTCATTTTTCCAATTCGTTTTTTATTTCCATATATTGTCTGATTCTCCGGCAGTATTCGGCACGTCCATGAGCATCGTCAGCATATTTCTGTTCCAACGCAAGGAGTTGCTGTTTCATCTCGGCAGGCATATGGAACGCCAACAACTCCGAAGTTTCCTTGTCCTGATAAAAGAAGCGGGCCTCCAAAATCATTTTCAGGACGTGCATCGAGAACTTGATTCCCCATGGCTCATCGGCTCCTCCGAACCATGACCAGTCAGGGTGTATTCCCTCGATCGGGGTATTGCTGAAATTGAGTTGTTCCCGTTCTGCAGGTGTCAGCAAAGGGATGTAGGCATAATTGACCTGCGAAGCTTTTTGCGACAAGATGAACGCCCACTCCCTATCGTTAAATGTCAGCACCGGACGCGAGATTGTGAAATATTTCGCAAACGGCGGATTTTCGCGTAGTCGTTCGGCGGCTTTCGCGCGGTCACAATCGAACAGTTCGCACCAGAATGTGAGGGGAACACTCTCGCATAGCTGCCTCAAAATAAAATCGCTGTCCGACTCACCTTTGTTACGGCTAATCTCGGCAATGCCGTACTTTTTCAAGTCTTCGGAATACTCGATGGCAGTGACAGACCATCCGAAGAAACGACGATAGCGAAGATGTTCTTTCAATATGTCCCAATAGAAACGAACCACCTGCGATTCCGGCAGCCTTCGCAAAAGCGATAAGGCTGTATTTCTTACCGTTTCACTGCGATCGGTTCTATATGCTTCGGCAATAAAGACTTCGTCGGCAACCGAGAGACGCACTTCGAGGCATTCGAGTAGTTCGGCACGATGTTGTGCCGATTCGTTCTTCCACTCGCTGCACAACATTTCGAGCGATTTCTGCGGATCCCGCAAACGGATATCGCGGAGCAACGCTCTTCGTTGCGCATGGGTCGACGTATCCCATGGCAAGGCCTTTTCCTCTTCCAGACATTGCCACCCTTGCAATTGCAAATACCAATTTCCACGGTTACCGATCAATTGCGAAAGCCGCTTTTTTTCTTCGTAAGCGTTAGGGTTCCCTTTTTCGAAAGCATGCGACAACATGTCCGGCAAGCAACCGGGCGGAAGCAGCCGGTTTTGACGGATCGTACAGTCGTATCCGTAGAGCAACAAGCTGATATTGTTGTTTTGGAGCAGATCATTCAGTAGACGGGCCTTCACGACCGATAAATAAGCCTTCTCTTCGGGCAGTGCTTCAGGTAACGCTTCGGCTTCCGGCTTCGAAACCGGCTCCGCACCGCTATGACAGCAGGAAAAAAGTGCCGCAGCCACTTTGTAGTAGCCATCTTCCGTATCATCTTGCGATGCCTTGATTTTTTCGAGTGTAACGTGCAAAAAAGGTGGTACGTCGGACGGCAACAGCTCTTTCCCTGTCGTGCCCAGCAGTCCGAGATGGATCAAATCATTCGTCATCTTCATTGTCCAGTATATGATAATGCTGTTCTACCCATATAGCTTTGATACTCCAGCGCTTCGCGTCGGCGAAAAGGAAAGCAGCAAACGGTTTACCCCCTGTAATCAGCAGGAGTTGCGTGCGGGCTTTTTCGGTAAGATGTAGCAGAACCGTATGCTTGTCCGTATCCATTGCGTGAAGTTCATCCCCTTGTTGGGTAAGGCGCAGATAAGCTACGATAACAGGCATTTTCGTCACGAACGGATTACGTGTAACGGTTTCACGAAACACGGCCATAGCTCCCGCGACCGAAGCACACGCTTGAGGAGCAAAAACATCTTGCGACACCGTATATTGCTTAAATAATACCCGTTGCGACGAAACGCCCGGATAAAAATACATCTCTGCCGAAATAAAACTTCCCGGAAGCAACGTAACCTCAGGAACGACACCGGGCGCAAGGAATTGAAGATAGAGCGCATAACGTCCGGACGATTTGCCATACAGCCAATGATACTGCACGGTAATCTTATCTTGCTTCTCTTCGTGGACGTACAACACCATCCACGTATCGGCTACGGGAGTCCCGGACAGTATCTCTTCCTTTGCCTGCGTAAAACCGATCAGACTTTTTACTTCTTCCTGCCATTCGGGAGTTAGCGTATCGATATGTTTATAACTTTCGGCAAGTAAATAAATGCGGCTCAGCGCATCGGTGAGATCGTACTTCCAAACTTCGGATTCAAAGTCGATCGTCATCAGTTCGGAAACCATGGCAGCCAGTCCGGGAGCTTGTGCGTCGATCAGACGTCGCCTCATTTCGGGGGCAAGCGTATAAATCTTTTCAGGTATATTGAGTAAACCGTTACGAAGAATGTCTTTCAGACGTATCTGTAACTCTTCGACGCCGTCGTTCACCTTGCGGATGCGTTCGTTCACCCTGCGCTGCCGGGCTTTTTCATCTACAGGTTTATGTGCTTTTTCCTGCGCACGTTTCTCTTTCTTCTCGGCGTTTTCGCTTCGTTTTTCAAGCCATGTCTTTACCCATTCAGGCTCCTCCATTCGATGAAACAGTTCGGGATGTGAAGCATGGAGCAACAACAGTCCCAGACCGTGTTTGCAGGGGAATTTACGACTCGGACACGAGCATTTAAACGCAATGTTTTGTAAATCTATCTGTGTCTGGTACGGGTTTTTCCCGCTCCCCTGACAATGTCCCCACAACGCCCGTTCGCTATACTCACGGAGCACCCATTTAGTCGGTGAAGCAAGCCCTTTTCCGGCTTTTTCGGAAGCCGCATCAGGTGCGAGTTTGAGTATCTGTTCTTCTGTTAGATGCATTGATGATCAATGATAGTAATGCTATCTATAATTTTATTGTCCGGTTTACCGATTACTCCCGTCACAACCGATAGAAGGATCAAGATTCTTCACATCCTCTATTAGCACATCTACATCTTCTTCGCGGGTTGCCCAGCTTGTGCAGAAACGTACAGCGGTATGGTGCATATCGACTTTGGTCCAATATTCAAACGCGTATTTCTCCGACAATGCGGCGATCTGTGTATCATTCAAGATAGGAAACTGCTGGTTGGTGGGCGAAGGATACAAAAAAGAAATTCCCTTCCCCGCGAAAGCGTCGCGTATTTTGATAGCCATACGAACGGCATGACGCGAAATCTCGAAATACAGCCCGTCTTCGAATAAGGTTTCGAACTGAATGCCTAGTAATCTTCCTTTGGCAAGCATACCTCCGTGCTGCTTCATCAGATAACGGAAGTCTTGCTTAAGGGTATCGGTAAGAATGACGACCGCTTCACCGAAAAGCGCGCCTACTTTCGTTCCACCGATATAAAACACATCGCACAGTCGGGCTATATCTGGTAGCGTGAGGTCGTTTGTTTCGGCTTCGAGACCATATCCAAGACGTGCTCCGTCGATAAAAAGAGGTATTCCGTAACGACAACAAACCTCGCTCAGACGCTGTAATTCTTCTTTATAATATAGCGTACCGCATTCGGTAGGCTGTGAGATGTACACCATTCCGGGCTGTACCGTATGTTCACGGTTGGGATCGTTCCGATGAGCGAGAATAGCCTCTTCCACTTGTGCGGCCGACAGTTTACCGTCGTGAGCCGGCAAAGCCAACACTTTATGTCCGGTAGCTTCAATAGCGCCTGTCTCGTGCACGTTGATATGCCCCGAATCGGCCGAGATAACTCCCTGATGCGGACGCAAGACAGAGGCTATAACCGTAGTATTCGTCTGTGTGCCTCCCACAAGAAAATGAACATCCGCCTGATCATCATCGCAAAGGCGACGAATGATTTGCCGTGCATGCTCGCAATGTCCGTCTTCGCCATATCCTTTTGTCTGTTCAAAGTTTGTCTGCACGAGGCGATCCAGAATTTTAGGGTGCGCACCTTCGGCATAATCACATTCAAACCGTATCATGTATATTCCATTTGTTTGTGGTACAAAGGTAATGATAATCTTGTAAGTCGTATGTTTTTTTCTGTCCACTCATAAAAAAACATTATCTTTGCGGCACTGTCAAAATCGGCAAGCAGGTAAGCAATGAGAGTTTTCTGGATTGTATTGGGGAGTGTCAGTCTGGCATTGGGAGTCATCGGAATATTTATTCCGTTGTTACCGACCACGCCGTTTCTTTTACTTTCTGCTGCGGCCTATTTCAGAGGCTCACCGCGTCTTTACAACTGGTTGCTTCATCATAAATATTTCGGAAGTTATATCCGTAATATCCGCGAAGAACACGCCATTCCGCTACGCGCTAAGATTATATCGATTACAGTTATGTGGCTGACGATCGGTCATTGTGTACTGTTACTGGGAATTCCCGTATGGTTACGAATTCTTCTGATAGTCATTACGGCAGGCGTTACCGTTCATATTCTTTCGTACAAAACACTAAAACATTAATTTATCATGACACATTTTTTAAAGTTCGGCATTGTGGGAGTGGCGTTATGTCTGTGCCATATAACACAAGCACAAGACAGCCCCCGGGAAAAAGGTTTACAGACAATCAATCGCGAGACGGCCGAGGCACATATCGGTTTTCTGGCGGACGACGCCCTTCGCGGGCGCGAAGCCGGAAGTCAGGAAGGACGTGTAGCCGGTGTGTATCTGGCCTCTTATCTTCAAACATTGGGACTAAAACCATTGTTCGACTCGTATTACCAACCCTTCGAGGTTTATCGTGCCGAACGTCAGCAGAAAAAACGTTTTCAGGTGCATCCAGACTCTATCGAGATGCTTCGCAAAGTAATACATCAGAAACTTGCCATGCGCAATGTGCTTGCCCGAATCGAGGGGAAGCATCCCGACGAAATCGTAATCATCGGTGCACATTACGATCATCTGGGTTACGATCCGCATTTGGACGGCGATCAGATATATAACGGGGCAGACGATAACGCATCGGGCGTTGCGGCGCTTTTACAGATAGCGCGCGCTTTTTTAGCTACCGGCGTGCAACCGGAACGAACCGTCATTTTCGCGCTATGGGACGGCGAGGAAAAAGGATTGCTCGGATCAGCTTATTTTACCCAGACCTTTGCCGATCTGGGCAAGGTAAAAGGTTATTTAAACTTCGACATGATAGGGCGTAACACGAACGAAGCTGAGCCGGAGCATGTCGTATATTTCTATACCGCCGCTCACCCTGTTTTCGGCGACTGGCTGAAAAACGACATCGCGACTTACGGGTTAAAACTTAAGCCCGACTATCGCGCATGGGATAAGCCACTCGGAGGAAGCGATAATTCATCGTTCGCGAAGCATGATATCCCTGTGATTTGGTATCATACCGACGGACATCCCGACTACCACCAACCGTCCGACCATATGGATAAAATCAATTGGGAAAAAACCGTCGATATTACGAAAGCGGCCTTTCTCAATCTCTGGAATCTCGCGAACGAACCGGATTTTTGATGCAATACGTACCATGAAATCTTTTCGTTTATTTATGCCGTCTGTTAAATGATGTAATTTATATTTTTAGTTATCTTTGCACAATAACAACCAACATAAGTAATCATCATGAAACAATTCAGTAAATCCGTTAAGTCTATCTATTCCGTCTTCAAACCGGAAAAGAAAGAAAAAAATGCCGAACATGCCGAAAGTCTATCTGTCGGAAAAACAAACCCGATATTTCGGAACACAGGTTTTACCTTATCGGCAGTCGTCGTCTTTCTGCTGTTATCTTCTTTTCAGCAGATGCCCTCCGTCACTTCATTCGATGAAGAAGCTAACATCATGTCCGAACCGTTCGCTCACGCTCAAACACCTGACGGGGAAGAGATGAAACTGCTGGCCGAAGGATACGGAAAAGCGTTTTATCTCCGTTTGGACGCGCCTCCCGGCGATGACGATTTTATCAGTCAATATACATTGTACGTGAAGCATACGCCCAATGATTCTCTGACCCCTCTGTTCCAAACATCGCCCTATGAAAAAGGAGGCACGAAGCTAAAAATCAAAAAGAATGGGAAATATGTAGATGAAGGAATTGAAGCTGTAGAAGAAGTGGTTCCTTTATCCGAATCGAAAATCTTAATCAGCGGATGTCCCGATGCTCGAAATATTTATTCCTACATCTACGATCTGACAACCGGAAAAGCCGTTTTTCTCGACGTTTACAGCGGATATGTAAAGACGATCGAGGAAAACGGGCGTCCCTTAATCGTTATGGCTACGTATGCTTATGATTTTGACGGCGGCGGACGCTACGGAATTTATGTTTATTTCGATATGGACGGCAATAGAATCCGTAAGGAGAATGCCCCTGAAGACGGAGATTATTAATCCTGTATTGTATCACCATTAATAGATATTGATATGAAGACGTTCAAACATTACGCAAGCTGCCTTTTCGCGGCAGCCCTCCTCTTTACAGGATGCCAAAACAGCAACAGCACAGGCTCGACGGATCAAACCATGACTGCGACGGACTCTCTCGCGGTCGATAAGGATACGGACCATCCGGTGATCCGCGCCATCATGGAGCGTCGAAGCATCCGCAAGTACAAAACGGATCCCGTACCGCGCGAAAAGATGAATATCATCCTGCGTTGCGGCATCAACGCGCCCAGCGCCATGAACGGACAACCGTGGGAAGTACGTGTAGTAGATAATCCCGAGTTTATCGACGGCATTACGAAGCTCTTTGTCGAATCCGTGAAGGACGACGAGCGCATGATGAAGATGGTACAAGACCCCGAATTTAAAAACATGTTCCGTAATGCTCCCGCCGTTATTTTTGTGGCCGGAAAAGACGGCGAAGGAAAATTCGACTGCGGCTTGTTAAGCGAAAACATTATGTTGGCAGCCCATGCCATGGGTTTAGGCACCTGTTGTCTCGGCAGTCCGATACGTTTCATGAAAAGCGACGTTGCCGCCGACTACATGAAGCGTCTCGACTTTTCCGAAGGCTATGAGCTTTATTACGCCATTGCGATCGGCTATCCCGACGAGTCGCCCGAAGCCAAACCGCGCGATGCTTCCAAAGCACGTTACGTAGAATAAAGCTCCACGCAGCATCCTAACACAGCTACCATTGACTTTCCGGCGAGTCGATGGTAGCTTTTATTTTATATCAAAGCGAAATATTTTTTCTCATTTAGACCTTTTATTTCTGTAATCGTGTATTGTGCTCGCACAATATGGCATTTCACTTTTGTAATCGTATATTGTGCTCGCACAATATGGCATT
>NZ_JAUMYS010000044.1 GCF_030528505.1 Tannerella sp. | reverse complement strand
GGGATTGAGCAGCAATCTAAGCAAACTCACAAAATACGTTTTAGAGGAAAGGTAGCATAAAATCAGCAATTATGCATATTTGAATCAAATTATCGAAATCGAAATCCGCATCGTTTCCATCTCCCATTGGCCTATCATTTGGAAAATACGGCAGTTGAAAAAACAGATAATTTGTCCGGTTCGAAAAAAATGCGTATTTTTGCACCCTAAAAATCTGCAGAGGGTAGAACAAGCGGCGTAGAAAGGCGTCCACCCCCGGGAAATAACCTGTTAATAATTAAGAAGACAGATGTACGTAATTGTAGAAATTAACGGTCAGCAATTCAAGGCTGAGGAAGGAAAAAAATTATTTGTTCACCACCTGCGTCATGCGGAAAGTGGGGCAACGGTAGAGTTCGACAAAGTATTGTTGGTCGATACCGACGGTAAAGTTCAGGTAGGTACGCCTACGATTGAAGGAGCAAAGGTCGTATGCGAAGTTGTTTCTCCGTTGGTAAAAGGAGACAAGGTGCTGGTATTCCACAAGAAGAGAAGAAAAGGATATCGCAAGCTGAACGGTCATCGTCAACAATTTACCGAGTTGAATATCAAACAAATTATTGCTTAACGTTTAAAAAGTAGAAGAAAATGGCACATAAAAAAGGAGTCGGAAGTTCGAAGAACGGTCGCGAATCGGAAAGCAAACGATTAGGTGTTAAGCTGTTCGGTGGCGAGATGGCGAAAGCCGGAAATATTATTGCACGCCAACGCGGTACGGAGTTTCATCCGGGCAAGAACGTAGGCATGGGCAAAGATCATACGATCTATGCGTTAATCGACGGCATCGTCGTTTTCAGTAAAGGCAAAGAAAATCGTTCGTATATCTCTGTCAAGAGCGCAACGGAAACGGTAGCTGAAAATTCGTAAGTAGCGAAAAGAGGCTGCTGAATAGCGGTAAACCAGAAGAATAAAGAAATTCTTCCGGATAAAAATGAAAACATCGGGGCTGCCCAGAAGAGTCATCGACTCAGAAGGACAGCCTCTGCTGTTTATGTATGTTGTAAGACAATCGTTCAATGAGTTGCAGGTATATTGGAAAGAAGAAGATGGTGTGGCTTGTCGTGTGCATGATGAGCTTGATGGTTCTGTCGTGCGCGGCACATAAAGGTGCGGCGCCGCTTCCTGTATCGGAGGCGACCGAAACGCTTTCGCATCGGCTGGGAATACCCTTAACGGACGAGGATAATCTGGAGCTTTACCGGATGGTTGCGCAGTGGATCGGCACTCCGCACCGCATGGGACGAAGCACGAAAAAAGGAACCGATTGTTCAGGTTTCGTGACGAACATCTATAAGAAAATCTACGGCAAAAGTCTGGCACGCTCTTCGGCTGCCATGTTGGCTACGAATTGCGATCGCATCGACAAAAAGAGCTTACGCGAGGGGGATCTGGTCTTTTTCTATACCCGCCGAAAGTCGAAACGTCCGTCGCATGTCGGCATTTATCTGAAAGACGGGAAGTTCGCTCATTCAAGTACCTCAAGAGGAGTCATTATTAGCCGTCTGGACGAGCCTTATTACAAGAAACGCTGGATTACCGGAGGGGTAGTGCGGTAGTTTTTTCGATCACGCGGATCAACATTCCGCAAACTTATGTATCTTTGTTGTCTCTAAAAAAACGAGAAGGAACATGTTGACAATAAAAGTTATCACAGAAAATCAGGACGAAGTCATTCGCCGGCTGGCAGTCAAGCATTACGATGCCAAGGAAATCACCGATAAGATCATCGCTGCGGATAAAGTGCGGCGCAATGCACAAACAACTTTAGACGCGAACCTGACCGAGGTCAACCGGATTTCGAAAACGATCGGTTTGCTGATGAAGGAAGGGAAAAAGACTGAGGCCGAAGAAGCTAAGAGTGAAGTGTCTCGGTTGAAGGAGGCCAATAAAGAGCTGGAAGCAACGAAGAAACGGGCCGAGGATGAAATCCATGAATATTTAGTTTCGATTCCCAACATGCCGCATGAATCTGTGCCCGAGGGTAAAGGCGCCGAAGACAACGTATGCGAAAAGCAGGGAGGCATGATTCCCGAACTTCCTGCCGATGCTCTCCCTCACTGGGAATTGGCAAAAAAATACGATATCATTGATTTCGAACTTGGCGTTAAAATTACCGGTTCGGGCTTTCCCGTGTATAAGGGAAAGGGAGCACGGTTGCAGCGTTCACTCATTAATTTCTTCTTAGACAATGCGCGTGATGCCGGTTATCTTGAAATTGAACCGCCTTACGTCGTAAATACGGAATCGGGCTACGGAACGGGGCAATTGCCAGACAAAGAAGGTCAGATGTATCATGTCGGTTTGGACGATTTATATCTGATCCCGACCGCAGAGGTCCCGGTTACGAACATCTACAGAGATGTGATTTTGAATGAAGCGGATCTTCCCGTCAAAAATACGGCTTACTCCGCTTGTTTCCGTCGCGAGGCCGGTTCGTACGGAAAAGACGTGCGAGGATTGAATCGCCTGCATCAATTCGACAAGGTCGAAATCATCCGTATCGATAAGCCCGAACATTCGTATCAATCTTTGCAGGAGATGCTCGATTATGTTCAGACGCTCGTTGAGAAGTTAGAACTCCCGTGGCGCATCCTTCGGTTGTGTGGTGGTGATCTCAGTTTCACGTCATCGCTGACGTTTGATTTCGAAGTGTATTCCGCCGCGCAGAAACGTTGGCTCGAAGTCAGCTCGGTGTCTAACTTCGAGAGCTATCAGGCCAACCGTCTGAAATGTCGCTATCGCGGTGCCGACAAAAAGGTGCAGCTCTGTCATACGCTCAACGGAAGCGCTTTGGCTTTACCTCGTATTGTCGCGGCTCTGCTCGAAAATAATCAGACACCGAACGGCATCCGAATTCCTCAAGCTCTTGTTCCTTATACGGGGTTTGAACTGATTGACTGATAAGGGTTCGACCGTGTTTTTCCACGAAGAGTTTTTAGAAAGAGACGATTTTAATCCCGATCTAAATAGAAGAGACGGTGTGTCAAAACGCAATGTTTGGCACACCGTTTTCATGTTTAGTTGCGATGAAAGGTTACGCGAATCATCGCCAATTCTGATTTTGTGCCAATGCGGTAGGGAGGGCCGGCAAATCCGATGCCGGACGAGATATAAAACTGTGATCCCCCTTCTTTGTAATACCCGTACGAGCAACGGTAGACCAGTTTGATAATCCAACTGTAAGGCCAGAACTGTCCGTTGTGTGTATGACCATGAAGCCCAAGGTCGCAACGGTTCATTACGATCTCGTTGAAACGGGGCTGATGATCGGCTACAATCACAGGCTTCCTCTTGTCGACGCCATCGAGTAGACGGCTTAACGGCTTTCGTCCTTTATTCGTGGCATCGTCGCGGCCGACGAGGTAGAACGTGCTGTCGGGCATGACGACCGAATCGACGAGCAGTACCCCGCCCGTTTTCTGCAACCAGCGCAGTTTGGCAAAGCGGTTCGCCCGGTATTCGTGATTGCCTAACGTAATATAAACGCCCAACGGCGCATGGAGCTTTCGCAGGTCGTCTTCGATATGTGCACGTTCGGCAAAACGCGATTCGTAATCCATGATATCTCCGTTAATGATTATGATGTCAGGTTGTTGCGCGTTGCAGAGGGCCACGAAGCGCTCGGCACTCTTTTTACCGATCATTTCGCCGAAATGAGTATCGCTTATCAGAGCGATGGTCAGGCTGTCGCGTCCTTCCACGTTTTTCGGGATGTGTATGTCCTGATAGGTCACTACGGGATGCGTTACATGATAATATCCGCGTATCATCAATCCGGCGGTGACGAGAAGCAGGAACACGTAGTAAAAGCGCTTCAGACGAAGGCTTCGGGCGGTGATAGATGCGGGAATCCACGGTCTGATCCGGTTCGTCAGCCGGAGGAGGTCGGCGGCCAGCAGTCCGAGCATCAGGTAGATGGATGCAACGTACCAGGTACCGCAGAAGTACAGGATCGGAATCATGATGTGATCCGGCAAATCTTTGTGAAAGAAGAATCCATAAAAATACGTCGTCCATTCGAACAGGAAAAAGAGCACGAAAGGTACACGCCACTTTTTTTGTGGCGGCAGAGCCTGTTTACCCCGGTAAAAAAGATAGAGGTTGAAGAGGATCTGTCCGACGATGGCTTGCAGAAACACTTTCATGGCCGATGGAATGAAAGGTGAAAGACTACCAGCTCACCGCGTGTTCCGATACGGAAAGGCGGGCCCCAGAGCGAGAGGCCGGACGAGACGTAGAGGTGCATCGTTCCGCGCTGCTCGTAGCCGTAACTGCGTTCGAACAGTTGATCGGTAAACCAAGTGAGCGGCCATACTTGTCCGCGGTGCGTATGTCCGCAGAAGAGCAGGTCGGCGCCGGCCTGCTGCGCTTGCAGCAGCTCGACAGGCTGATGATCCAGCACGATGACCGGTCGGCGCGGGTCGATAGATCGCATCAGCTCTCCGGCGGGAAGGCGTTGTCGGTTGCTGCGGTCGTCACGCCCGACGAGCTGTATCCCATTAGAGAGAGTCGCTACCGAGTCGCGCAGCAAACGTATGGGCGTTTGCCTGATATATTTGATACATGCGTCGATACCGCTGATGTATTCGTGATTGCCCGGCGCCAGATAAACACCAAGGGGCGCTTTGATTTGCTTCAACTCCTCCTCCATGCGTGCCTCGCGCAGAGGGTGTATGCTATGGTCGATCAGGTCGCCACTGATGATTACGAGGTCCGGCTGTTGGGCATTAATTCCGGCGACGTAGTCCTGCAAACGTGCCTTAGGAGTACCGAGCCCGAGATGGACGTCGCTGACGGCAACGACCTTGAGGGAAGTAGCCGTCGAGTCGGTCAACGTCTTGGGAATCTCGATATGCAGGTGGCGGACGATGGGATTGCGGTAACAGATATATCCGTAGACAAGCATTCCGGCCGTCAGGAGTAGGGAGAGGCTAAAACCATGTGCAAACGAGCGGTTAAAGAGCCGGTAAAAATCGAAGCACAGCAAAGCCATCGTCATGTAGAGCGTGAAGACGAGCCATCCGGTGGCATATTGGAAGAAAGCATGTCCCCATACATCTGCTTTTTCGCGGTTTCGAAGTGCGAAGAGCAGGAGGATGGAGAGGGCAGACAACCAGTAGAATACACCGAATACCCATTTGAAGACAGTCGGAAAAGACGATATGGCTTGCAGCCCACGGATGAAAATATAACTATTGGCACCTACGTAGGCGCATAACATCAAAATGAAAACAACGAACATGTAAGGTCTGCGGATTAAAATTTGTCGCAAAGGTAAATCTTTTTTCCGGAGTGAAAATTTGCCTCCTGTTTCTCTCGTTAAAAAATAAGCTCCAAGCATGCGACCGCCAATTTTCCGTAGATGTGAACTAACAGTCCGTTGGCAGATATGACTTTTATCGCTCTTTGAATAGTCGTTTTTTTCATTCGGCCAATTGAAAACGGCCTTTGGTTGGTTGTCTGACTTCTGAAACAGCCGGCCTCGAACCGCCTTTTTTGCATTTGTATTATTTAAGAAGGATATCTTTAGGTGCAACTGCCTTTCCACGAGAAAGGACGTTGGAGCGCGCAATCGTTTCGTTGCATCGCCCCGAAGATGCGTACGATCCGAAGCGACGCCGGTTGAAAACAACGCGGCATGGGCCGGATGCCAAAAAACACCGGGTGAAACGCGGGCGATTTCCGTTCCTTCTAGCCGGCGTTGCGTGGCCGTCCACTGGTCTTCCGTTCTTTCCAACCGAAGTTCGGTTGAACGCAACGAAACTTTTTTACGATCCAACACAACTTCTGTTCCTTCCCCCGATGTTTCGGGGAGATTGCCCCGAAGAGCCGGAATATCGCCCCGAACTTCGGGGGAAACCAACGAAACTTGTGTTGGAAAGAACGAATCTTTTTCAAGCATCCACCGGTCACGCGTTGAATCGCCCCGAAGTTCGGTTGAACGCAACGAGACGCGCGTAAGATCTTACCGACGCGGCGTTGGTGAGAACGAACCTTCCGTTCCTCGCACGGCCTTGGCGCCGGAACGCGTCTTTTTATTTGCTAAACTTACTGTTTTACAAATGGATAACATCGGTCGTGCAGGCATAAAAACATGTATATGATGGCAGATTATCGACTTTGCTCAAAAGATATTTGCCTTTATGAACAAACAATTTCGCCTGATCCGGAATTTCCATAGTTCTATAAAGTAAAGAAAACTGTCTTTTTAAGGTTAAGGGTTGACGGTTTAGATATATCTTATGCTTTTATGCTTATTTCTAATAGAATAGACTTGCTTTTGTTTTGCAACATCGCTAAAAAAATTCCATTACCACGAACAAAAATCAATAAATAATTTTTTTTAACAATTTTGATTAAGGGTTTTGGGGCTGCTATACGTCATATATGTAAAGTGTGGTTGATAGGGTTTAAATACTTAGGTTAATCTCTCAATGGAAAGGCGAAGTCGTGATGACTTCGCCTTTTCGCTTTTTTCGGCTATAAGGTTTCTTTTGCGTGAAAAACCGTACATTTGTCGGATGAACGGAAAAAGCAGATTATTTTATCCGGTACTTTTGCTGCTGCTTGTTTTGTTATGGGCGGGCAATTTGGTGTATGGTACGGTACCGATTCCACTCGGTGAAGTGATTCGCATCTTGTCGGGCGAGTCTGTCGAGCAGGCGGCATGGCAACATATCGTGCTGCAATCGCGGTTGCCACAGGCGGTGACGGCGTTGCTTGTGGGAGCGTCTTTGGCTGTCAGCGGTTTGTTGTTGCAGACGCTGTTCAGGAATCCGTTGGCCGGTCCTTCGATTTTAGGGATCAGTGACGGGGCCAATCTCGGAGTCGCTCTCGTGATGCTTTTAGGAGGCGGGGCGGTCGGTTTATCATCGATTTTTTCGGTCGGCGGATCGCTGGCTTTGATCGTGGCCGCTTTTGCAGGAGCCTGTTCTGTCTTAGGGTTGATTATTTACTTTTCGACAAAAGTCAGAAGCAATGTCATGTTGTTGATCATCGGGATTATGGTCGGGTATATCGCTTCATCGTTGATTTCGATGTTGAACTACTACGCCTCGTCCGACCGTATTCATGCCTACGTGATGTGGGGCATGGGCGACTTTTCGAGCGTTTCGAACGAGCGCCTGCCTTTCTTTATTCTTTGTACGCTTATCGGACTGACATGCGCTCTGTTGCTGATCAAGCCGCTCAATGCTTTGCTGCTCGGAGAGCGTTATGCTGCCAATCTCGGCGTGAAGATCAAGCGCACACGTATCCTGATTTTGCTTTGTACGGGGTTATTGACCGCTACGGCGACCGCTTTCTGCGGACCTATTTCGTTTATCGGGTTGGCTGTTCCCCATATCGCCCGACTGACTTTGGGGATGGAGAATCATCGTATGCTGCTGCCGGTAACGATGTTGATCGGCTCGTGTATGGCGCTGCTCTGCAACCTGCTCACGGTGGTTCCCGGTATGGGGACGGTCTTTCCCCTCAACGCCGTCACTCCGGTGCTTGGCGCTCCCGTTATCATATACGTTATTTTGAACCGGAAAAATATCCAATCTCTCAACTAACCGCTTTTGCGGTATTCATAGAAGTCGTCCGGCAGGTTTTATTCCGCATGGATTAGCACACCGGCACGATAGGTCGTCTCGGCGGTGACGGGACAGAGTGAGAAATAGCCGGAGCGGATTCGTCCGTCGGCAAGTTGCAAAGGATATTGCTGTCTGAAAAGCATGTCGGTGCGTAAGGTGGCTCCCTTCTTCTCGTAGGAGATCATGAACCGTCCCTGCGATGCGGGATGGAGCAGGCGACGACTTAGCTCGCAGGCCACTAATCCCATCGTATAACGCAGATTCATTTCGATAAAAGGATGAACGGCATATCCTTCGTTATGCCTGAATACGAGCATATCTATGCCAAGATAACCTCGGTAGACGTTGCCCAGTATCTCTTTCAGCGCCAGCGTGACCGCCTCCCGTACTGCTGTTAAGGTTTCTTCCGGGATGTATGTAGTCAAATACTTCCATAAGACCTCGGGGCGTCCGAGCCATCCGCCGGAAAAAGCGCCTTTCGTTTGAGTCTCAAATACCGACAATCCCTCGTAGGTGATTCCATTCGCACCGTCAGCGTAAAATTCCATCGCAAAATCACAGACTTTTTCGAGCATCGGTTCGATGCTGACAGTCCCCTGTCTTCTCAAAGCCCCTTCGATCCATTGCATGGCTTTCGTGTCGGCTGTTGTGCCCATGATCGGATATACTCCTTGTCCGGAGCAGGAAAAGGGAGTTTTCAGCAAGAAGGGTGGGGTATGGGTTTCGATATGTGTTTGGACGGCCCCTCCGGTCTCGTAGAAACAGGGAATCGAGACGGAAGGTTGTCCGGGCAGTCGTCGTAATGTTTCCCTGAGACCGTGTGCCGCCGTGCGGCGATGTGTCAACGTCCGGTATATCTCCTTCCAGGCAGGGAGGGAAAGAGAGGATCCTCGTTTTTGAAGTTTTTCAAAAAGGCGGAGACTATGCGGTGAGAGTCCCCACGGAGAAGCGTCGAGAAGTGTGGTCAGCCGGCAGATTTCTTTTTCGGAGACGGGATGTAGGGACGGTTGCAAATCCGGTGGCAATGATTCGATGAAACGTCTGGCGACTTCTGTGTCGGAAGTAAGAACATAATCTCCTTCATTTCCATACCATAGCGGAAGAAGGGAGAGATCGGACATCATTCGTTGAACGACTGCGTCGGGAGTATAGTGACGTACCCCCGACGCAATAGCCGTTTCATGTCCCGGATTAAAAAGATGGAGCGCCTTATTCGAGGTTTTCATCGATCGCGTCAATTTTCTTAACGATCAATGCCATTTCGTCTTTTAAACGTTCGATTTTGCGTTCCATTTCTTTCAGCAAACCGCTTCCGCCTTTGGAGGATACGTTCAGGAAGCCGATGTTATTTTCGTATGTTTGCACTTCGTTCTTCATGCGTTCATACATCCGCATCAGTTTATCCCGTTCGTCATGCAGCTTATTTTCACCTTGTCCGCTCATCTCGCTCAGCGTGGAACGGAATTGCTGCATGCGGCGATCGGCCTGAGCTACATTGAGTCGGTCGAACTGTTGATCTACAGCTTCACGGAATGCCTTGTAGATTTTGTCTTTAGTCTTGAACGGAACATGGCCTATTGTATTCCATTCGGCAATCAACGATTTTAATGTGGCCACAGCTTCCGATTCCGGTAAATTTTCGTCCAGCGTCTTGATGCGCTCGATCAGCGCTTTCTTGGCTTCAAGGTTGGTCGTTTCTTCGCCTTTTTGTGAAGCGGAGGCTTTATTTTTCCGTTCAAAGAAATAATCGCATGCTCCGATAAAACGTTTCCAGATCACCTCGGATTGTTTGCGGTTGACCGGCCCGATTTTCTTCCATTCATCCTGAAGCTTAATCATGGCTTTCGATGTTTCTTTCCAGTCTGTGCTCTCTTTCAGTTCTTCGGCTTTTTCGGCCAACGCCTTTTTCAGATGGTAGTTGGCTTCCATCTCTTTTTTAGTGCTTTTGAGGAATTCGCTCCTTCTGTGGAAATAGTCGTCGCAGGCTTTGCGGAAACGTTCGAAAATCTTCGCGTTTTTCTTCTTCGAGGCGAAACCGATGGTGCGCCATTTCTGTTGAAGACTCAGTACTTCCTGTGTCTTTTTTTCCCAGTCTTTGTAGGATTTCAAATTGTCATAAACGATGGTTTCGACGATTTCGCAGAGATTTGTTTTCTCTTTCAGATTGGCCTCTTCCTGTTCTTTCAAAATCTCAAAATGTCCGTGATGGCGCTTATTAATGACGGTAGAAGCGGCTTTGAAGCGAGCCCATATTTCATCACGGAATTCACGCGATACTGGTCCGATTTCCCGCCATTGCTGGAACAGCGTCTGCAGCTGATGATAGGCCGAAACAATGTCGGGTTCATTGATTAGATTTTCCGCTGTTTCGCAGAGCGCCGTTTTCATTTCCAGATTCTTCTTGAAATCGTAATCCCGAAGTTGGTTGTTGATTTTTACCAAATCATAGAAACGCTCGCTCTGGAGCTGGAAGTTCCGCCATAAATCCCTTGCATATTCCTGCGGCACGGGATTATGTTCTTTCCATTCTTGCTGAATTTCTTTGAATTCTTTATACCGTTTGTTAAAATCGTCGTTACTGTCGACCAAGGCACCCATCCGATCGATGAGCTGTAACTTCTTGACATAGTTTTCTTCTTTGACGCGTGCCTGCTCCTTTTGCATGGCCATTCTTTTCTCCTTGTATTGATCAAGGAGATTTCTGAATAGGGCTGCCGTATCGTCTTCGGGCGTCTCAAAGTCTTTTTCTTCTCCGCCGTTTTCAATAAAGATACGTTTCAGCTCATCGGTCTCGGCTTTTACCGTGCGAAAGTATGCGTCTTTCAGCTTTTCGAGTTGTTCACGGGGCGCTTCTTCGGCACGTTCCACCAATTTCCTCAACCCTTCCAAAATGTCCTGTTTGTCGATCATACCGACTGCGCCTACTTCGATGGCTTCCTGCAGTTCGCCGCAGAAATCGTCCGGGGTTGTCGGCAGTTCCTTCATTTCGGGCTCTTTCTGTACCGATGCTTCATCAAGGGTGATGTCATGCATAGATTCTGCCGGTTTTTCTTCCATGGCATTTCCTTGCTCTTGCATGGATGCAGCGCTCTCAGCGACATTTTCAGACGGTTGGGCTGAAAAGGCATCAGGCGTCTGGGACGTTTCCGGTTGGCCTGTTTCGTTTGTGTCTTTTGTCAATTCCATTACACTATGTTTTTTACGGGACTTTTCCCATACATTATCCTCCAATGGTACAAAGTAAACGATTTTTTTTGACTTTAGGGTTTCTTTGAAGGAAAAAATAACAAAAAAAGACAATATTTTCTCCTCGTTTGGTTTTATTGATTCAGCGACAGACGGATGCTGATACCGTAATCCGAGTTTGATGTCGGGTATGAGGCGCTGGAAACGAGCGGAGTATTGATTTGGAGATCATAGTAAGCGCGCAGGGTAATCGATTTGCTGAGTGCATAGTCGGCAGAGAATTGCAGGCTTTGCGTCATGGCACCGCTTGTCATCTGCGTATATCCGTCTGCTATTTTGCGAATCAAGGCTTGTGTTTTCCGCCGCGCATAATCAAAGCGTACGGTCAGATCGTTATTGAAGTCGTTCTTTTTCCGCATTCTCAACACTTTATTAAAGTCGGCGTATTTATATCCCAAACTCACCATCAGCTCGTTGGAATGCGCCTCAACAATTTGATAAGATGATATGTTCAGATTCAGGTTGCGGGTTTTTTGATATTTCAGTCCGGCCGTGACATTATTCAGGAAGGTGGCATCAATACCGAGCAGCGGATTGAACCCTTCGGTAATACTTACCGAGGTGATCTCATATGCCGAAGAAGGTATCGGATCGTCGGTTTGTGTGTCCGGAATAAAACCGAGATAATCGCTTCCCGCACTGACCCATTTCGGATAAGACTGATAAGCGCCAACACTGTACACGCATCGGTACTGATGGCTGAGCACCATACTTTTGAAGTGTTTCTTAATCAGAGGAATCTGAATGAGTCCGTCGTACGATATCCGCCAGTTCGGCAGGAGACTGGTAAGCGCTTTGGGAAAAGCCGTCAGTTCGATTTTTTTCGGATTCTTTCCGGTATATGCCGCAAGGAATGCGGGAATCAGTGCATCCGACGAATTGGGGCTGACACTGCCCTTCTCAGGGTTATACGGTTGATTGGCTAACGAGCTATTGGCCAGAAAGCCGGCATTCGGGTACGTCGTCACGGCATACTCATTCTCCAGCCTGGATGCAATGACTTCACGATGATTCAGGAATTCGCGGAAGGTTTTCGATTCATATCCGTTCGATGCGCTTCCGATATTGGCAAAAGCATTTCCAATGGCGACGGTCGTCATGGTAAACGTACCGCCGTAAAGGGTGGGCATACCTTCGAACATGTAACTTATTTCCGTATCGCGCGAGTCGACACGAGTGGCATTCAGGTCGATTTTGAGTCCGGTAGCCGGCTCAAGCGTAGCATTGGCCGTAAGGGTCTTACTACTGTTGATCCGAGCTGGTCTGATGTTGTTATTGTCCATTATCAGCCAACTGTTATTTACCGCCTCCCGGATGTAGCTTTCGCGTACATCGCCGAAGGCAAATCCCCAGCCCGGCGCATTGCCGAAAGCCGTATTCGCCTGCCCGATCCAGTCGCCGATCATGGGGCTGAAACCGGGAATATGCATGCCGTCACTCAAGCCGTACTGAACATTGACGCGCCGTGTCATCATCAGGAAGCGTGTCGTATATTCTAAGGCTTTGTATGCGGGAGTTTCTTCTCTCGGAGGGGCCGGATACATGGTCAGTTGCAGCTCGACGGAGTCGCGGTTGTTGATGCGGATACGCCCATAGTCGAGCGCTTTGTAATCTATCTTATACAACGTACTGTCATCGGTGCGTCGCGCTACGATGCGGGTAAATTTCCGGACCATCATTCCGTGACTAACGATTGTTCCGCTATCGGGATTGAGCTGTACCGTCGTTTCGAACTTTCTTTTCTGTTTTCTCTGACTTCTGTTTTCCTGCGAACGTCGGTTACTCTCTGCTGCCGAACCGTACTTTTGATTAATTCGTCTGAGCAGTCTGTTTTTGTTGTAGAAGGACTGGAAGTTCATGCTTCCCTGCAAGCTCATCTGCCGCTGATTTTTGATGCTGTTACCGGTTTTGATGTCGCGGCCTACAAATGGTCCGCGTTCCCAATTGTACGTCGCGTTATACGACATGCTTCCTCCCATCCAGTCGAGTACAGGAATATATTGAAGCGGCAAGGAATAGGTGACATTGAAGGTTTGGTCATAAAGGAGCGGCGTGCCTAATTCGGCAATACTCTTTTTAACACTATCCTTCCATATTTCATACGCGTGACTGTTCAGTTTTCTGTTGACTTGCACATGCGGTTCTTCGATTCTTGCGTTTGTACCTGCGCTGAAATCAATATTCAAATTGTTGAGTGGATTCAGTCGGATACTGAACGAGCGATCCCAGTAAAATTGCTGGCTGAATGATACAGGGATGTTGCCGGAGCTGAGCGGATCGAGGTTGCGCAACTGAATCTCATAATAGTTTCGCAGCATCGAGGTCTGAAAACTGATGTTGGATGGCAAATAGTTGAGCGCAAACTGCTTGAAGTATCGGGTGAACCCGTTATCCTTCTCGATGTTGCTAAATGGCTGGAGCGGTTTGGCATACGGAGTATAGATATAACTCAGATTACCCTGATAATTCTTCGTCGTTTCGTAGACGGTTTCCGGATCGGTACGCTTGCTTTCATTATATGCGTATCCCATCGAAAAGTTGGCCGGGTCGTAAGGCATCGGATTTTTACTTCTGATGTTCACCTGTACGTTGTTCAATGCAAGACTTTTCGTTGTGACTTGTTGCTGAGACAAGCTTTTCAGTGAATCTTTTTCGGCTTTTGAATCCATGAGGTCGAGTGCATCGTTGAGCTTGACGTCCTGATCGAGCGGATTATATTTAGGCGATACCGTTTCACGCGAATAAGCATAATGAAGAGGCAGACTAACTTGCGCCTTTTCGGGGAAGAATTTGCCCAGCTGCATGGAGGCGGAGACGGCATACTGCATGTAGTCGTCCATGTTTCGTTCGCCGATAGATTGATCGATACGCCCGAAGCCGGCCGTTTCAATGCGTCCGGTCGCATTAAAAGTACCAAAGTCCGATAAGGCAACACTTAACGCTCCGTTGGCGGCCCAGCCACCCTCTTCGTCGAAATCCGTCATGCGTAATTCGTTCACCCATATCTCGCCGCTCTTGATGTCTTTGGAGTTGTTACGTACCCCGATCATGATCGTCTTCACTTCGGCAAGGCTCGGATTTCCGATCACACTGATTTTGTTCAGCTGGCGCTTGGGGTCATATTCGGAGTAGAGCGTCGAGAAGCTCACGTCGGACTGTCCTTCGCGTCGGGCACGGTTACGTTTCATTTTCAGATTCGTCAGTACTTCCATCTCGAAGTCGATCATATTTTCTACAGGCCAGACGGTGAGTCGGTCGTTCTCACTGTTGTTGCTGTAATGTCCGGCCGGTGTCAGATTCAGCGGCACTTCGTATTCGTAATAGTTGTTTTTGTAGTCCGATCCGAGGCGCAGGAAGACGGAGAGTTCTCCGTTGCTCAGGGCCGTGACGTCGTTGATGAACTTTTCGGCATGAACGAAGAGCTGCATCCGTTTATAACGACGCATATCATACTTCGTTTTCTTATAAATGGCGCGTGCGTCTTGCGAGGCGAGGTTCGTGACCTTCAACGAGAGCGCTTGTTCGTTCTGCTGACGCAGCTGAGGCTGGCTCGGGTCGGTCATTCGGGTGATGCCCGGCGGTAAGATATAGTTAACCGGCTGGCGATCTCCGTTTTCTTCGATATTGACCGAGGTGATGTCTAACGTTCCGTTAATGGAAGGCGGCGCATTGGGGTTCGACAAATCCTGCAGGTAAGTACGCCATTCGCCGCGAACCAGCTCGAATGTGCCGAGACGCAGAATGGTCTGCTCCTGAAAACCGGTCATATACACGCGCATGAAGCGGATGCTCCTGAAATCCTGAATCGAACCGATCTTGCGTTGGTATTCCTTGACCGGGATCTTAAACTGATACCAAGTGACTGACGTGGAGGTCGTGTCTGATCTTCCGTTCGGCAGTTTTACCTTGACTTTGCGCTGGTTGACAATATAATTACTGCCCACGACCATATCTTTCGGACGAATTGATACCTTATATTCATAGTACTTTTCGTTCTGATCGTTCAGGGTATTGTCGTTGTTGAGGTCTTCTACGTCGGGGACCGTTTTAGACGATATGTCGTATCGCTCCGGTGAATCTTCTGCGGCAGTCGAGTTTCCTTCCGTGCCGTTATAGCGTTTGTAACGTGTGAGGATATCGACTTCATCGCGATCGTAATCCGAGCCCCGGTAGTAGTGATAATTATCGCCGGCCGGGTCGTTGAGGGGGGAGAACGGGTTCTTTTCCCACGAGAGCAACGTCTCGGCAGACACTTTGCGCTTCAACTGCTCAACATAGTTCCGATAAGTCGGGAATGTTTTTTCTTCTTCGCTCGTCAGACCGTTCAGACCAACGTCTTGTAGCTTTCGTGCTCCGGCGGTGTTGTCGAACGCGTAGACCGTACTCTGTTGAATAGGGATTTTCCCCCAGACGGTCGTGTCGACTTGCGACCGGTCACCGGAGATCGGCAAACCGTTTTCAAAGAATTTCTTTTCGTCCTTGAGGATGTCTTCGGACAGCTCTCCGAGGTTGAAATAGAGATCACCTCCGTTAGCCGTTTCTCGGTTATAGATAAACGGGTCCATGAGCCAGAACTCAATGTATTCGATATTATTCGTTTCGAAGTCGGTCTGGTCGAGTTTACGCATCATACCGCCCCATCGTTTCTGCGGGTTAGTCAATGTTCCGTCGGGATTTACTCCGTCGGCGTCGAGGTTATAGGGGCCACGTTCGTTCGGATAGTAAGCGAGGTTCAAGGCGTACAGAGAACTATTTTCGTTGTAAGCGAGCTCTTTGTTCGGGTAGATCTCGGAGTAGCTGATGGCTCGGACATAATGGTTCGAGATATCGTCATCGCTGATGTGGCGGGGGCGCAAGGAGGAGCTTGGTCGTGTAAAGATACCGTCGATATAGTACCAGGCAAAAAGCGCACGGTTTTTACCGTATTCGATGTTATTGACTAACGAGGCTTCGGGGAAGAGCGCGCCGGCGGTGTTATCGTAGGGTACGCTGGCCAATGCCCATGGGTAGGGACTGAGCAGGTCGAAGCTGCTTTGTGTCGATTCAAAATCGTCGAGATAAGAATGTTTGCCGGTGTTTTGATTTTCGTAATGTCCGGCAATCAGGTGTGCAAATTCGGCGTTGAACGAGATTTGACTGGGCTTGGTCAAGTTCAGGAGCGGCAGTTTGTCTACGATATTGGTGAGCCACTGGCTTTCGCCTTTATAGGCGAGGTTGGCGCCCCACAAGGTGTTTTTGATGGATTCGTCGCCAATCGCTGTTTTCGTGGTCAGAGGCATCTCGGAGAGGTGCATCAGGGTTGCCCCCATGGTGAAGTTTCTGGAAAACTCGTAACTCAGGTCGACCCCCATCATCGTTTTGCGCTGCATGTTATAAACGGACTGATTCTCGAGTGAAACGCTGATGGAACTGTTGCTATTGATAACGCTTTCGTTCAGGATCGTTACCGTACCCGAGGCGTAATCGACGGTGTAATCCACATTTTCGGTGAGTTTGACTCCGCCGGCCGTGACCGTTACGGAACCGCGTGCAACATTCGTTGCGCCGAGGTTAATCTCGGACGAGGAGGATGCACGGTACTTACCCCGCAATTTGAATTTGTTCTTTTCGGCAATCTGCTGAGCAGCCGTTTTCGTCGAGGTGTACAATTCCTGAAAAACGTACTTGTCGGCGATCGCCTTATTGCCGATCGCTTCCCGCAGGTGGGAACCGAACGGTTCGACAACGGGGAAAAAGATGCGGCCGTTGAAAGAGTTGATCGTGTAGCCTTCGACGAAATCGAAGTACCCGTTTCCACTTCCGCTTTCGCTGGGTTCGTTGTTTGCATCGAGCCGGTCGAGGTTCATTACCTGCAACAGGGTTTTATCCGCGATGTTTCCTTCCTGAATACTGTATACATACGTACCGGCCGTATCGCTTTGATAAACGATATCTAACTTGAATTTATCTTTTTGTATAGATGAAGCGTTGAGCCAGTAAACGTTTCGCATCATCAGGTTCCAGAACGGCATATTGGGCGACATATTAACGCCTCTCAACAGTTTGACAAAGAGACACTGGCCTGTATTTTCCTTATCGTCGGTCGACATTTCGCCGACTTGATAGGAGGTACCGCCATACATGTATTCGAAAGCTACGGCAAGGCATTCGTCCTGTTGCAATTGCGATTGCAGCGAGATGTATCCTAACTGTTCGTTCAGCCTGTATTCCGACGGATTTAGTTTACGGGCACTTTCCATTTTAACGAAATCTGTTCCGCCTTCGAGGAATCCTTCGAGCGTTTGCCCGACTTTATTGATGTTTCGGGCATCTTTATAGTTTTCGATCAGATCGTTGTAGAGCGTATTCGCTTTGTTATAGGGAGCGGAGATGGAGCCTGACGGCTGTACTTTAGGGTTGAAGATATGTTTGTGTTCGCCTAAGTCGGAAAAGGCCACGATATTGCGGGCGTCGTTGTAATTGCTGCGTTTGTTGAGCACCCACACCTCGATGCGTTTGATACTGACACTGGAGGAGATATACGGCAATTGTGTCATGGCCTCATCGTAGTGGTCGCGGAAATAATGGGCAAGGAAGAAATGACGATTCTCGTCGTAGTCGTCGATATTGATTTCGAAGTCGGTCATTTGAACGCCTCCTTTCGATGCGATGGTTCTCGACTCGGAATTCTGTTGCGCCAGCAGCGCATTGACACGCAGTTTGCCGAATTGCAGTTCGGTCTTGATACCGAATAGCGCCGCTCCTCCCCGAATCAGCGAGTTCCCGGTATTGAGGCTGACATTTCCGGCTTCGATGTTTTTGATGATTTCGTCTTCATCGCCGGCATAGGCGAGGTTCAGACGCGAGGCATCGAAATCGAACGATGACTGGGTGTTGTAATTCAGACCGAAATTGACTTTCGTTCCCACCGTAGCCTGCATGTTGAGCTGTACGTTATTGTCGAAGTTAAAGAAGGTACGGTTACGTGAACGTTCCGGGAGCGACGGGTTTTTCGTACCGCTCGACTTGAGACCCAATTTCAATTCGGCCGTTCCTTGTGAGCGCACGCGGACGCCACCAGGCCCGAAAATCTTGTCGGCAGCCCCGATATTGAACTGCATATCCATGAAATTAAACTGCCCGTTGGCCGACTGCCGGAACGATTCTTCGTTCTTTTGCCGGTAGTAGGCACGCATCGACTCCTGCATGCTGTAGTCCTGATATTCTTCGGGCGTCAGCGTTATCGGCGTTCCCAACTCCATGTCGCCCACCTTGGTGCGGATGATATACATACCTGTGTGCAGATCGTATTCGACCGATGTTTTCAGGTTCTCCGGGTCGCGCAAATCGGCCGGTAATTGCCGCGTTAAGTCGTTGTATTCCTGCGGAACGGTTTTCGAGATCGGGTACCGGCTTTTGGGCAGCGTATCGTTCGATACCTGTTGTGTAAAGCCGTTGGTCGGCATGCAAATACTGATGCCGAGCCATAGCGAAAGTAACCGGATCGTATGTCTGAAACCGTTCTTCATTAAAGCATTGTAAGGGAGGTTTTGATCAATTGTTCCACCGTCATGTCCGGTGTTTTTTTCAGGAAGGAATCTACCGCCTTTTGCGAAGCTGCTTTCTGGAAGCCGAGCATCACGAGGGCGGCTACGGCTTCTTCGGCCGTATCGGAACGCCCCGCTCTTACGGCGGCTTTCCGCTCGTCGAGCCCTTCGACGGGTCTGACTTTATTTTTCAGATCGACCACGATGCGTTGTGCCGTTTTGCTGCCGATGCCTTTGATGGCCGTCAGGCTTACGTCATCGCCCGAAGCGATGACATCGATCAGGTCGGAAGGCTTGAGCGACGAGAGGATCATGCGTGCCGTATTCGGCCCTACGCCCGAGACGGACGTCAACAGCAGAAAAAGTTCACGCTCTTCGCGACTGGCAAAGCCGAATAGCAGATGCGCATCTTCCCGAATCACTTCGTGCACGTACACTTTTCCTTCGCGACGTTTGTCGAACACACTGTATGTCGTGAGCGAAATGTTTAATTCATAACCAATCCCGCCGCACTCGATAACCATCTGTGCGGGAGACAGCTCGACGATTTCGCCCCTGATATATTCGATCATTCTCTAACCTGTTTTAGATACCTATACCGAGTATAACGAAAAAAAAGGCAAAAGCGTATATCTTGACGGAGTTTTTTTTGAGTGCATATCACGCTCGCATGTGAAGCGATGCTTTTTTCATGCGAAAAGAAATATCCTGCCCGAAAAGTCCTACCTTTGTCCCAGAGAAAAGCAGAAGAAGATGAAACAGAATGACTGGAAGAGCCGTCTCGGGGTAATGTATTCGACGAATCCCGATTACAAGTATCAGAGTGACGAGGAAGAGGAAGAAGAAACGTTGCCGAAGGAAAAACAACGGTTGCGCATCACACTCGACAAACGGAACCGGGGCGGTAAGGTCGTCACACTGGTGAGCGGTTTTCGCGGCACAAGCAACGATTTAGCTACACTCGGCAAGCTGCTTAAGACGCGTTGTGGCGTAGGCGGATCGGCTAAAGACGGTGAGATCATCATCCAGGGTGATTTGCGTCAGAAAGTAGCCGACATCCTTGCGAAAGAGGGATACAAGGTATGCTGACCATCTACCGTGCCTCGGCCGGAACAGGTAAAACACATACGCTTACGGGTGATTATCTGCACATGCTGTTTGCCACCCCCGATGCCTACCGTCATATCCTCGCCGTGACGTTCACCAACAAAGCCACCGAGGAGATGAAAAACCGTATATTGAGCGAGTTGTACCTGCTGGCTTCCGGTCGACCGTCCGACTATACCGGTATGCTTTCCGAGGCTTACCGTCTGACGGAGCAAAAACTGCGCCTTCGGGCGCGTACCCTCCTGATCCGCATTCTCCACGACTATTCCGCCTTTAACATCAGTACCATTGATCACTTTTTTCAGCAGACGATGCGTGCTTTCGTCCGTGAAATCGGCTTGCAAGGCAATTACCGCATCGAAATGGACAGAGACCTCGTGCTTTCCGAAGCCATCGACAGCCTGCTGGCCGACCTCGACAGGGAAGAGCATAAAGACCTGCTTGAATGGCTGCTCCGCTTCAGTGAAGACAAGGTGGAGAAAGGCGAAACGTGGGATTTGCGTACCGAAATCCGTAAACTCAGCAACGAACTGTTCAAAGAGAGTTACAAGGCTTTCCGCACCGAAGTGAATCGTGATATTGCAGACCGAGCGGCGCTGGCAGAGTATAAAAACATGCTCTATGCCATCATACGCAGTACCGAAAGTCAGGCTGTGCAGATCGGCGAGAAGGGGCAACGTGTCATGGAACAGTATGGTTTACAGCCGTCGGACTTTAAAGGTGGGTCACGATCCGCTTTTTTCCTGTTCGATCGTCTGGTGAAAGGGAGCATGAAAGAACCGTCCACCACGTTCAAAGCACTGCCCGACAAGGTGGAGAACTGGTATGCTAAAACGATACCGCCCGAACGTCGGCAGGCGATCGAACAGGCTTACGCCAAAGGACTGAACGAATGTGTGCATGACGTCTGCCGTTTTTTCGACGGGTTGACAAATTACTATACAGCGTTGGCCATCAGTCGTAACCTTTATACATTAGGTATATTAAACGATATCGAGCAACAAATCCGGCAATGGCGCGAAGAAAAGAACTGCATGCTGATTGCCGATACGACCGAATTGCTGAATAGGATTATCGACGGCAGTGATATTCCATTTATATACGAAAAAACGGGCACACGCATCGAGCATTATATGATCGACGAATTTCAGGACACGAGCGCCATGCAGTGGCGTAACTTCCGGCCGTTGCTCAAAGAAAGCCTTGCCTATCGACGTGCGAACCTGATTGTGGGCGATATTAAACAGAGTATCTATCGCTTTCGCAACTCGGACTGGACATTGCTCGACGAGCAGATTGGGCGTGACTTTCCTGCATCTCAGCTCACAGAAAAAACGCTTTCCGAGAATTGGCGAAGTTGCCGTAATATTGTCGAATTCAACAATGCGCTATTCACTGTCGTTCCGCAGTTGCTGCAAACACTCTATAATCATGGCATCGACGAGTCCGCGCTCTCGCCGGAGAGCCGCGAACGGTATGCCGCTAACATCGTGTCGGCCTACAGCCGCAGTTATCAGCATGTCGCACTACCGTTTCGGGCAAAGCAAGGGCATGTCCGCATCGAACTGTTGCCTGATGAGGACGAACATTCGTGGAAAGATAAAGCGATGTTGCGTCTGCCGCTCGTCATCGAACAGTTGCAAAAGAACGGCTACGCATTGCGTGATATCGCGGTACTCGTGCGTACCCGCAACGAAGGTATTCGGGTTGCCGATACCTTACTCGATTATAAGGAGACGCATCCCGATACGCCTT
This sequence comes from Tannerella sp., assembly GCF_030528505.1. Taxonomy (GTDB): domain Bacteria; phylum Bacteroidota; class Bacteroidia; order Bacteroidales; family Tannerellaceae; genus Tannerella. The sequence continues at coordinate 5,694 of NZ_JAUMYS010000044.1, read as the reverse complement.
TTCGGTACGATATCATCTCTGAAGACGCCCTGCTGATCGGGCAGGCCTCGTCCGTCCGTTTCATGATCGGCATGCTTCAATACCTGAACCGACCGGACGATGTGACAGCTGCCCGTACGGCCGAGGCGGTACACGCCGTGATGCAAATGAAAACGTCGGTAGAAGCATCCGTACAAACGATTCGCAAAGAGGTTGAAACGGCGTTTGAGCCGGAGATATTTGCCGAGCTTCAACAATTTTTGCACCGTTCGTTTTATGAAACAGTCGAGGGACTTTACCGTCTTTTCAAAGCTGATTTTCCGGAGAATGAACAAGTCTTTATACAGGCATTTCTTGATCTGACGGCCGAGTACGGGGAGCGTGAAACGCCCGACATCGACCGTTTTCTGAAGTGGTGGAAAGAAACCGGATGTCAGTCGAAAATTGCTACGCCCGACACGCAGAATGCGATTCGGATCCTGACCATACACAAGTCGAAAGGCCTTGGTTTTAAGGCGGTCATTCTTCCTTTTGGAGACTGGGAGGTGGACTCGAAAAGCGGCACAATGCTGTGGTGTCATCCGTCATCTTCGTCGTTCAACCGTTTGCAGGTCGTGCCGGTGAACTATACGAAAGACCTCTGTCGCACGTTGTTTGCCGAGGCGTATTATCATGAAAAGCTGCATGCCTACATCGATGGCCTGAATACCTTGTATGTCGCTTTGACCCGCGCAAAAGAAGAACTGATCGTTTTTACTCCCGACGAGAAAGCGCCCAGAACGCAAGTCATCTCACAACTGCTCCGTGAAGCGTTACATACCGAATGTTACGCCACAGCCGAAGGAGACCCATTATATCCTCTGGCCGAAGGCTTTCGGGAGGAGGAAAACCTCTTTGAATGGGGCGATGGGTGGAAGCCTGAGACGATCCCGACTTCCGACACGGAAGAGCTGTCGATGAAACGCATCCCGTCCGTCAAGCCCGATGAGCGGATGTTTCTTCATTTGCATCGCCACGGCGACTTCTTCGACGATACGGCACGGCGCTACGGTATCCTGATGCACGACCTGCTGAGCCGTATCCGCACGACGGCCGATATTTCCGTAGCCGTCGCTGCCAAAGAAGTGGCCGGTGAAATCGGTCGGGAGGAGGCGCCCGATCTGATCGAAAAATTGCAAGTTTTGTTAAACGCCCCTGCCGTACGGCCGTGGTTCGACGGATCCATGCAAATCCTGAATGAGACCGATATCCTTGTCGGGAACGGATATACGAGTCGTCCCGACCGCATCATGCTCGACGAAGACCGGGCTATCGTCGTCGATTATAAGTTCGGCACGCAGAAAGACAGGCGCTATATTTATCAAATGAAGACGTATGTCAGGTTGCTCCGAGAGATGGGAATTACTGATGTACAAGGCTGTCTCTGGTATATCGAACTTGGCGAAATGGAAGCTGTTTCCGATTGATGTTTTTAATATTCGATAAAAAAAAGTACTTTTGCCACGTTTATTGAAGAAAGAATGAAGGTTCACAGAGAAGGAACAGGACTGTTGTTATCACTATTCACCTTTTTATTTATCGTTAATGTAGGCATATATTACGCGATGAACAAGGGAGTTGTCTTCTATGCTGTATTATTCCTTTCTGCCGTTCTTTTCCTGTTGGTGCTGAATTTTTTCCGCAGCCCCAACCGCCATTTCCCGTATGACTCCGAGGGGCTCGTGATCGCACCGGCCGACGGTACGGTCGTCGCCATTGAAGAGGTGATGGAAAACGAATATTTCCACGAAAAACGGTTGCAGGTATCTATTTTTATGTCTGTGTTTAACGTGCATGCCAACTGGTTTCCGGTGAACGGAACCGTGAAACATGTTTCCCATCAGCCCGGACGTTTTCAGGCGGCTTATTTGCCAAAAAGCAGTACGGACAATGAACGATCGACTATCGTGATTACGACGGGGTACGGAGTAGATATCCTGACGCGACAAGTGGCGGGAGCATTGGCACGTCGCATCGTGACGTACGCCCAGGAAGGCGAATCGTGCAGTGTGGATGACCAAATGGGATTCATCAAGTTCGGGTCTCGGGTCGATACGTATCTTCCGCTCAATGCGGATGTCCTCGTTCGGCTGGGACAGAAGGTGACGGCCAATCAGACGCCTGTTGCCCGGTTAGGTAAAATCATCTACCCGTAAGTTGCTTATGAACGGTGTTGGTAAATATATCCCTAATGCACTGACATGCTGCAATCTGATCTTCGGGTGTGTCGCTTGTGTCGCGGGGCTTGAAGGACACTACTTTCATGCCATGTTATCCATTTTTATTGCGGTCGGATTCGACTTTGCAGACGGTCTGGCTGCTCGCTTGCTGAAGGCCTATTCATCTATCGGAAAAGATCTGGATTCGCTTGCCGATATGGTCAGTTTCGGGGTTGCTCCGGGGTTGATGCTTTTTCGGTTTATTGACGAACGGATGGCGACGGTGTCATTGACCCATCCTCTGATCTCCTGCCTGTTTTATATCGGAGCGTTGGCAATTCCTGTTTGCTCGGCCCTGCGACTGGCAAAGTTCAACAACGATACCCGGCAAACGACTACATTTATCGGGCTGCCTGTGCCGGCCCATGCCATCTTCTGGTCATCGCTGATCTGCGCGCTCCTCTCCGGTTCCGGTTCGATGCTGTCCGGTATGTCTATGGAGATCGAACCGTTCATTCTGCTGACCGTCATCACGGTTGTAGCGATTGTCACCTCGTTGCTCCTCGTGTCTGAGGTGCCGATGTTCTCACTCAAGGTTAAATCGCTGGCATGGAAAGGAAACGAGCTGCGTTATCTGCTGATTCTTGGCGCTGTTGCTCTTACGGTGTGGCTCGGTATTACCGGTATTGCTGCGACTATTCTGCTCTATATCTTGTTGTCTTTTGTCGGGATGCGGCGTGTAAAGTAACGTCGGCAGAGGCAGAGCTGGAACGTTTTTTGTTCAAAAGGCCGTTTTGGGCACGGAAAAAAACGTTTTACCGGTTAATTGTTATTTTTGCATGCAGATTCTTTTTTCGTTATGAAAACAAATAGTCTGAGTATACGTCACTTTGTCAGTGACCCCGAAGCGATGGAACGGGAGTTGTTGCTAAAGTTCTTCCGGTTTGAAGGGAATCGGGATAATGCGTTGAATCTCGAGCATATTCCGGCCGTTGTAAGCGCGGGCTGTGTAGCTCTTTGCCTCAGAGGAAAAATAAGGCTGAAACTGAATGAGCAGAACTATTCGATGAAAGCCGATGATCTATGCGTGATTTTTCCCAATACCATCGTGCAGACCATCGAACGCAGTGCGGATATGGATTGCATCGTGCTGGCCAGCGATCTCGAATTTATCCGTAACTTTCCGGCAACACATGCCTCAATGCTCTACCTGATGATCTCCAAAATGCCCTGCATATCGCTTTCGAAGAAGGAGAGAGAAATCATGTTGGCACATTTCGATTATATCCGCATGAATTACGAGCGCAAAGATTTTCCTTATCGGATCGACGTTACCCGGCAGTTGTTGCTTGTGCTCTGTCATGAGATTGCGGCGATTTATCAGAACGGACAGCAGGCAGCGATTCCTTCGGACACGTATCAGGAGAAGCTGTTTCGGACGTTTATCCGTCTGGTCGCTGAGCATTACGATCGGGAAAGGCGTGTCGATTTTTACGCGGAGCAATTGTGTATTACGCCCAAGTATTTGTCGCAGGTAATCAAAAAGCTATCGCAGAAAACCGCGGCACAGTGGATCGATGATTTTGTGCTCCGACGAGCCAAGCTGATGCTGTTATCCTCACCGCTGACCGTTCAGCAAGTCTCCGACCGGTTGAACTTTCCGAATCCTTCGTTCTTTTCGCAATATTTCAGGCGGAAGACCGGCAAGACACCGAAAGAATTTCGCTTGACCGTACAATAAGGCCATCTGCAGGTAGCGGAAATTAACTATCTTTGCATACGTATGAAAGAATTTATCATTACGCAGGAACAAACGGAAAAAGCGGTGCTGGTAGGGTTGGTTACTCCCGATCAGAACGAGCGTCAGGTGAAGGAATATCTCGACGAACTCGATTTTTTGGCCGATACGGCCGGTATCCGTCCCGTCAAACGGTTTACGCAGAAGCTGGACATGCCCCATTCCGTGACGTTCGTCGGTGCGGGCAAGCTGCAACAGATTAAAGAATACGTCGTTGAACACGAGATTGGTATCGTGGTTTTCGACGACGAGCTGTCGGCCAAACAGCTTCGGAACATCGAAAAAGCGCTGCAGGTGCGTATCCTCGACCGTACGAATCTGATCCTCGATATCTTTGCCAAACGGGCGCAGACGGCACATGCCAAAACGCAAGTCGAACTGGCGCAATACCGGTACATGTTGCCCCGTCTGACGAGGCTCTGGACACACCTCGAACGGCAGCGCGGAGGCGTGGGTATGCGTGGCCCGGGAGAAACGCAGTTGGAGACGGACAAGCGAATCATTCTGGATAAAATATCGAAGCTGAAACGTGAGCTGGCCGAGATCGACAAACAGAAATCGTCGCAACGCAAGAACCGTGGCAAGATGGTGCGAGTGGCGCTTGTCGGTTATACGAACGTGGGTAAATCGACCTTGATGAACCTGCTGAGCAAAAGCGAGGTGTTTGCGGAAAATAAACTTTTTGCCACACTCGATACGACGGTACGCAAGGTGATCATTGAGAACCTTCCGTTTCTGCTGTCCGACACGGTCGGCTTTATCCGCAAGTTGCCGGTCGAACTCGTCGAGTCGTTCAAATCGACGCTTGATGAAGTGCGCGAAGCCGACCTGCTGCTGCACATGGTCGATGTTTCGCATCCGACGTTCGAAGAGCAGATCGAAGTCGTCGACAGAACACTGGCCGAAATCGGTTGCGAATCGAAACCGGTGATTATGATTTTCAACAAGGTCGATGCGTTTTCGTTCGTTCCGAAGGACGAGGACGACCTGACGCCGCGCCAACGCGAGAACATTCCCCTCAGCGAACTGAAAGAGACATGGATGAATAAACTGCCGGGCAATGCGATCTTCATCTCGGCCAAAGGCCGTACGAATATCGATGCTCTGAAAGCGATCCTTTACGAGCGGGTCAAGGCCATTCACATCACCCGTTTCCCGTATAACGATTTTCTTTTCCAGCATTACGAAACGGACGAGGAAGAGATGCTTTAAAGCAAGGGCAATTGTTAGCCCTTCGGGCGTTTAGTTGTTGATTTGTTGAGGGGTTTAGTTGTTTAATTGTTTATTTGTTGATTTGCTGAGGTGTTTAGCTGAATACTGATGGCTGAATGCTTCAAAAGCCCCGCAGGGGCGTGTTAATTCAGCCCAATGTGGAGCGGAGCGTTGGGGAGCGTTGGGGAAAAAGGTTGCACCCATTGGGAGGGCTGAAAGCCTGACATAATTAATTGTTAATGTTCAATTGTTAATTGTCATGCCGGGTACGCGCTAAGCCCCGCAGGGGCGCATTAATTCAGCCCAATGTGGAGCGAAGCGGAGCGTTGGGGAAAAAGGTTGCACCCATTGGGAGGGCTGAAAGCCTGAGATATATTAATTGTCAATGGTCAATGGTTAATTGTTATGCCCTTGCGGGCGTTGAGTTGTTGAGGTGTTGAGTTGTTTGCCGTGTAGGGGCGAACCTGTGTGTTCGCCCTTCGATGGCGTGGATATGAACATCCCCCC
>NZ_JAUMYS010000043.1 GCF_030528505.1 Tannerella sp. | reverse complement strand
ACAACAAACTAAACAGATGGTATTATTCTAATAAACATTATCCCGAACTCACGTAGATTATAGTAATATGAGAGAGTTTAAATGTATAGATATTTATCCCAATTACACCGAATGGAAGAATGATATGAATAAGTGGATTAAAAGCAAATAACCAGTGGTAACACAAGCTATAATGGAGACATTCGGAGGTACGGACGGGTCCGCTTCTTACCCGTTTTTTGTCATACCGACAGAAAATCACCCGTAAATCCAATGCTGCGGATAGCACGTTATATCCAACACCCACCCCAAAAGGAGATAAATTATGAGTAATATAACTGATAATAAGACGACTTAAGCCTCCTCCCTAATCAGAAAATAAGATCGTTGTTATCAGATTTCTTTATACCGACAATCTTCTTTTTGAGCGAAACACCCCATATCAATCCAACATCAGCGACATAAAAACACGCTGCAAGTCGGAGGGTTTGACCGTTTCGTCAAGGGGGCAGGCAAGTCCGTAAGGCTGTGCCGGCCGGCCGGCCGAATACGGTACGCGAACAAAAGCCGTCTGTGCCCGATGACGAATCAAAATATACCTGATCAACGCATCCTTGACGGCCGGATCGTCGTACAAAATCTCTTTGATCAAAACATCCGTAGAAGATTCGGGAGCTTCGAACGCCATGCCAACAGGGCGCTCCTCATCGAGAGCCACCCAGACATGGCCGCCATCGGCAAGGCAGTCGCGACGAATCGTTTCGAAATCGGCGGCATCGTGAAGAACGGCATATCGGCGGCGGCGCTGAGCAAGGTCGAAATACGAAGCATACGTCTTTTCGGGACAAGGAACGATTCGACAGGTATCCGTCTGCTCCATCCCGTCGGCCACATAGTACTCTACCCCCACGTTAATCGGCACCGTATATCCGTAACATCTGTAAACCTCAAACAGCCAAGGCTCGGCGGGGATAAGCACCGAAAGGGCAAATCCTCGCTTCCGCATCGCCTGCATCGCGTCCTGCATCAGGGCTTTCATATATCCTTTGCCTCGCTCCGAAGGATGCGTACACACCCCGCACACATACGCACAAGGCAAGACGGCCGACTCGATCTTCACCTCATACGGAACAGCCTGCAACATGGCGACGACTCCCCTGCCCTCCCGTTCGATCACGAATGTATTTTCCGGCCGATAAACCCGATCGAAAAACATCCGCACATATTCGTCCGAATCCTGAAAAACCGTTTGCCAGAGGGTTTCAAGCTGCCGCCGTCCCGCAATTTCATTCATCGCCTTTTGATTGCCCCGTTCTTTTCGAGCAGGATCACCGGATTGTACGACAGTTTCGACTGGCGCAGTCCCGGAATGCCCAAATCTTCCTCGCGGTTTACGTAAACGTATTGTTCGGGAATATGCGACACAAACTCCTGATTGATGAGGCTGAAAATGCCCTCGTAGTTCGTATCTGCCTTTTCGACATGCACCCCGAACGTCTGATAATTAATCGGCGAGCCGTACGTAAACGCTGCAATTTCACCCTCGACAACGATCGCGCCTCCGAATAGCCCCAGCTCTTTGAAATGGTGCATGGCAAACGTCATGGAACGATGCTCGTTCGACAGTTCGTCCGTATTTTCCCCATTTACGTTTGCCCGTACCCACTTCCGTTCCAGCGCCATACATTGCGGAACGATTTCGGGTGTGATGGGGATATACGTATATTCATACTGCTTCTTGAATTTGTTGATATGATTACGTTTAGCCTGCCATTTCTTGCCTTTCAGCGTTTGCAGTTCTTCACGCAGATAAATATAGTCGAAATAGTCTCGCTCGGCAACGTATGCGAATTCGTTCGGACATACGTCTTCTAACTTTTTCCGGGCTTCGGCAGTCACCCCGAGGATAAGCAGCGGATGCCCCTCTCCCATCATCTCGTGCGAATCTTTTTCAAGCGCTTCCACAGCTCTTCTCAAGTCACCCTGCCCGACGGGAAACATATAGGCCATCCGTTTCGGATCTTTCTCTTCGATATAAAAACGAATTAACAAATACCCTTCGAAGACGGCATATTCGCTGTCGTACAGGAATCTCCAACTGCACATGTTCGAAAAGGCAAAGTCGCAATTCTGAAACACTGAAGGATACGTAAAAGACGTTATAAGTTCTTTATCCTCAATACGGATTGGTTTAAATACCATATAAAACAGTTACGGTTCATCAATACGGTCAATCTATCGGCACATCCATCCATGCTCCTTTTACCAGCTCGCGCAGTGTTCGGAAGCCCACGGCACGCAGCAATTCAATAGTCTCGTGACGGCCGTCGTTGACCAGATCGGGAAAATGACAGTCGGAGTTGACCATCACGGGGATATTCCGCTCTTTCAATGCGCGGTATGTACCGGCGTGCGGATACGTTTGTCCCTTGCGTTGCGCGTTCTTACTGTTTACTTCGACAATAAGCCCTTTCTCGGCAATCAGATCGAGAAGCGCAAGGAAAGGTTTCCGATAACGATCGGTATTTCGGTCGAATCCGGGGTAACGACAGCCGTTCATATAGACCTTATCGATATGCCCGACCACATCGAATCCACCCGTTTCGACCATCCGCATCGAGGTCTCGAAGAAGTCGTCCGTCAGCCGGTTGATGTCCCCGCCATAATGCCTGTCGACACTTGCCCTGAAAGCTTCGTATGGCCCGTCGATGCATACCATATTGGCTTCGGCCAAAGGCTTTTGCCAAGGAAGATAATGGAGCGACCCGATCCGATAGTCGAGCGGAAGTTCCTGAAAAAAGGGAATCGCCGCATGATACGTTTCGTCCAGATAATCAATCTCCAGACCGACATACAGTTCGATTTTACCTTCATATTTCTTTTTCAGCCGGTCGATTTCGGCCAGATACGCGGGCATATCGTCTTTCGTCATGTTCCAGCTCGTCTCGAACGGTAGAGGGCTGTGCGAAGAAATGCCGTACGCGCGAAACCCGCGCGCAACGGCAAACTTCACAAAATTTTCCGGATGACTGCGTCCGTCGCAAAAGGTACAGTGACTGTGGAAGTTACTGTCGATCATAAGGATGATTTATCGTTTTCTTTCTCCGATCGGATGCTCATTATTTAATTACGTTCAGCGCTTTGCCGACTTTGATAAATGCAGCGATCGCCTTGTCGAGATGTTCTTTCTCGTGACCGGCCGATAACTGAACACGGATGCGTGCCTGCTCTTTCGGCACGACCGGATAATAAAATCCCGTCACATAAATGCCTTCCTCCTGCATACGTTGTGCAAATACCTGCGACAACTTCGCATCGTAAAGCATCACGGCACAGATCGCCGATTGCGTCGGTTTGATATCGAAGCCCGCTTGCAGCATGTTGTCGCGGAAGTAAGCTACGTTTTCGGCCAACTTCGTATGCAGCGCGTCACTTTCTTTGAGCATTTTAAACATCTCGATGCTTGCCCCGACGATAGCCGGCGCCAGCGAATTGGAGAACAGATACGGACGCGAACGCTGACGCAGCATATCTATGATTTCTTTCCGGCCGGTCGTAAAACCGCCCATGGCGCCGCCGAAAGCCTTGCCGAGCGTACCGGTGAAGATATCGATCCGGCCATACGCTCCGAACTGTTCGGCTACTCCGCGCCCCGTCGGCCCGACCACTCCTGCCGAGTGAGACTCGTCGACCATCACCAGCGCGTCATATTTCTCTGCCAGATCGCAGATCTTATCCATCGGTGCTACGTTGCCGTCCATCGAGAAGACCCCGTCGGTAGCGATGATGCGGAACCGCTGTGCCTGTGCTTCTTTCAGACAACGCTCCAGGTCGTCCATGTCGGCATTGGCATAACGATAACGTTTGGCTTTGCAAAGACGCACACCGTCAATAATTGAGGCATGGTTCAGCGCATCCGAAATAATCGCATCGTTTTCACCGAGCAACGGCTCGAAAAGCCCGCCGTTCGCATCGAAACACGAACTGTAAAGAATCGTATCTTCCGTTTTGAAATACTCCGACACCTCGGCTTCGAGTTGTTTGTGCAAATCCTGCGTACCGCAGATAAAACGAACCGACGACATGCCATACCCGCGATGATCCATCGCCTTTTTAGCCGCCTCGATAAGACGCGGATGGTCTGAGAGGCCGAGATAATTGTTGGCACAGAAGTTCAGCACTTCTTCTCCTTCATTCACCCGAATATCCGCTTTCTGGGGCGTCTTGATGATACGTTCCTTTTTGTATAATCCCGCTGACTCAATATCAGCCAATTCCTGTTGCAGGAAAGATTGAAATTTTCCGTACATAACTGTTTGAAGTTAATGATCATTTTATTGCGACAAAAGTAGTCATTTTTTTAGAATGCGGATTTTACTTACCTGATATTTCCATCCCCCAAATGTGAACCTGCGAACGATTCACCATCCGCCCCCGAAAGTACAACAATACAATATTTCACAACAAGTTACCCGACAAAGAATCAACGATAATCGCTCCATCAAGTTAGTCGACTTTCACGATTTATATTATTTTTGCAAAAAAAAGAGGACGGCCGTGCAACGTTTCTACCGGGAATTGCATCATGGAGGATGGATAACGGTTGCAAACGTTGTACCAAGAACAGAATGATGAACGAAGAACAACTGATCACAGGTTGTAGAAATGGAGATCGGACGGCTCAGAGAGAGTTGTATGAATTATATTCCCCCCGAATGCTGGGTGTCTGTCTGCGCTACATCGGCGACAGGGAGACTGCACGCGATGTATTGCAGGACGGCTTTGTAAAAGTCTTCTCGTCTTTCGGGGGATATAAGGGAGAAGGCCCTTTGGGGGCATGGATACGCCGGATATTCGTCAACGAATCGCTGGAACATCTGCGCAGAACGAACGTCCACCACAACACGGTCGACATCGAAAGCATTGCAGACTATTCGACGAACGAGGAAACGGCTGTTTCGAAGCTCTCGGCCGACGACCTGATGCACTTGATCCAAAGCCTCCCGAACAGTCTGCGTGCGGTATTCAACCTTTTTGCGATCGAAGGATATTCGCATAGAGAAATAGCCGGGATGCTACACATTGAAGAGAGTACGTCGCGCTCGCAATATATGCGGGCACGGCGTTGGTTACAGAACAGAATAAAATAGAAAAAAGAGAAGAAACAAGTATATGGAAAAACGGGATAAATGGGAAGAAGCGATCCGGGCGAAACTGGAGCACTTCGAAGCAATACCGGATCCAGGCGACTGGGAAGCCATTTCCGAACGCCTGCCAGATAAAGCGAAGGTGATCAGGATGAGAACCCGACGGTGGGCTTACTGGACTGCCGCCGCTGTCGTATCGCTGCTGCTACTTGGCGGTGGCTACCGGCTGTGGGTTCAGGGAGAGCAAGACACGGTGATCGCGGAGGTGCAGGAGAGTAACGTTCGCGACATACCCGCATCTCCAGTAAAGCCACAAGCAAACAAGGCCGATGGGCTGGCCTCGACAGAGAGGACGGATGAAAATCCGGTGTCGACGGCCGCCCACCGGCCATTGCCCGTGCGTAAGGCCAAAGACCTGACCGCACAAACAACCGATCCTGCGTCAAAAGAAAACCCCGAGAGCCTCTACCCCACACCTGAAGAAAATGAAAAAGCCCTCGAAACAACACCGGCAGAGAAACACGTGCAGGAAGGCCGAACGGATGTCGTGCCCGATCGCCGACCGGAAGACACGCCCGCACAGGAACGTGTGTCCGAAAGCCTACCAAACCACGATAAGCAGCCATTGCTTGCAGATGCTTCTCCCCGACCATCACGCTCTACAGGCACAAAACGCCGTTGGGGCCTCGGGATGGGAGGCGGAAGCTTATCGACGAGCAGTCATTCCGCTTCCAACGGAGCAAATTTTTTCGCGAATAATTTAATGAATAGTGAACTGTCCGCTTATTCGGAACGAAAATCTCTTCCGAATAACGAACATATAAACAAACTTGATGTCTCACATAAGCGTCCGATCTCGTTCGGACTGGGTGTCAGCTACCGGCTCTCCGACCGCTGGGCGCTGCAAAGCGGTGTGACGTACACGTATATGACATCGACCTGGCGCACGGAAGCCATCCGGCAGGGAAAAGCAAAACAGCGCCTACACTTTGTCGGGGTGCCGCTGGGGGTAGATTACAAGATTGCCGAGTGGCAACGCGTCCGCTTTTATGCGGGTGCGGGGGCTATGGTCGAATGGAACGTGGCCGGCAGTATCGATACCGATTATTATTACGGAAATGAGATGGTTCATACACAACATGCCTCGGTACGGATGAAGGAATGGCAATGGTCAGTCAATGCCCGTACGGGAGCAAGTTATCCGTTATTTCGCTATCTGAGCGCCTATGTCGAAGGCAATGCGAATTATTACTTTGATAACCGCAGTTCGATTGAGACGATTCGTTCGGAAAAACCTTTTTACGTATCTTTGCAAGCCGGGGTTCGGTTGGGATTATGAAAAGGGAGGCATCAAGTATCAAAGGAAGAATACGATATTTATTAATCACATAAAAAGCAAAAAGAAAGATGAAACGATTTAATTGGTTTGCTGCGGCTTTGGCAGCAACGACAATGTTAACATCCTGTCTGGATGGAGGAAGTAACAGTCAGTCGGGTACAACCGTAGGCGTTGTGCGACTCGATACAAAAACGATGAAACATGTGTTGGATAACTCTACGCCTATCGGGCCGTTTTATTCGCCATCTTTTAACAACGTGAAAGAAGGAGCATGTATCATTGCGAGCTTCGATCTGAATTATGATGCGCCGGAAAACGCGTCGAACGTCGTTAAAACAAACGGCTACTATACCGTGATAGTCAGAGAAAAGGCCGAGTTGGACCAATACACGATCATGAAATTTACAGATACCGGAGCGCCGGACACTGCCAAGATGCTGGAAAAAGAAGTGGCACTTATAAATCCCAGCCATCAGATACTCGGTTATGTAAAAGGATATCTTTTTGTTGGGCATGCTCTTAAGCAACCTACGGATCAAAAAAACTACTGGTTTCTGACATATAATGCAGAGAACATGGTAAAGGAAGAAGGCGGTGAGCGAATTTACGACGTTTTTGTGCGTGCCAAAGTCAAGACGCCGGGCACCAAATCGGAAACCGATATGATGGTAGCCAATGCTTACCAGATTAAAGATTATCTGGAAACGGCTGCCCGTGACGAACAGAGCAAAGGAAACACACGCTTCTATCTTCGATTCAACTATGCGTCGTCTGTCAAAGACGGTAAGTTGAAATGGGCGAAAGGTGAAAAAGTAGGGCCGTTTGAAGTAAAATTGATTCTGGATAAACAAAAAAGCTGATCAATATTGTTTTTGTAACTTTGAAGAAGGAGGGTGTGTCAGAACGCAATGTTTGGGCACACCCTCTTTAGGTGTGTAAGAAAGGGTGAAATGCAAGGCGCTAAGGATGAGGGCGAGGGAGCATACTAAGGTATGTGACCGAGCTCACATTCCGCAAGCAACGAAGCAGTTCGCTCGTTATGACACACCGCTTTTTGTATTTTTATCGGGACGAACGCGAAGAGAATAGTCCTTTTTTTTTACCTTTGCCCATTCAATCGGAAAAGAGACCATATGTTTAAAGAAATATTCAATCGGCTGATCGCCGTTATCTTCAAACCTTCGGAAGCATGGGAGGCGTTAAGCCGAAAAGAGGAAAGTACTGAGACTTTTCTCTCACGCTTTGTGTATCCTTTGTTCGGACTGATCGCGCTTTCGGCCTTTGCCGGCGTCTTGTTCACACGCAAAGAGTTCGATTTCCAGATCGCCCTGAAATCTTCGATTAAAATACTGGTTGCTTCGATGGGAGGCTTCTTCCTCGGCGCTTATCTGCTGAACGAACTGTGGCGCTCGGTCTTCAAACAGCCGCGCGACATGAAACTGATCCAGCGGTTTGTCGGTTATTCGTCTTCGCTGATGTTTGTCCTCCTTATTATTCTGGCACTCTTGCCGGAGTTTATCTTTCTGTGGATGTTCATCCTCTACACTTCCTATATCGTGTGGATGGGAGCACGCCCGTATATGAAAGTAAGAGAAGAGGACCAGGTAAAATTTACGATACTGGCTTCGGTCATCATTATTGGAACCCCCTTTCTCATCGACCGATTGCTATTTTTGCTTATGCCCGGACTCCGGTTTTAAATATGACATACCATGGCCAAGGAAAAGTTAAGTAACAACATACTGATCAAAAACAAACGGGCGACATTCGATTACGAACTGCTCGAAACATTTACGGCCGGCATCGTACTGACCGGTACGGAGATCAAATCCCTCCGTCTGGGAAAAGCGAGTCTGGTCGATACGTATTGCTACGTCGAACGAGGCGAAGTATGGGTCAAGAACATGAATATCACGGAATACTTCTACGGCACATACAATAACCACGTGGCACGTCGCGATCGCAAACTGCTGTTGAACAAGAAAGAGATTCGCAAGATTCAAGCGGCCGCAAAAGATAACGGCTTCACAATCATCCCCACCCGGCTCTTTATCAACGACCGGGGATTGGCCAAGGTGGTCATCGCCATTGCCAAGGGAAAAAAGGAATACGACAAGCGCCAATCCATCAAGGAGCGCGACGATAAACGCGAGATGAGCCGGGTATTTATGAAATAACGTATGGAAACAGTCGGGCAAAGAATAGGGAGGTGCATCAGATCGGCCGTGCCCAAAGCGTGCCGAACGAGCTTCTGGCTGCTGAAAATCATTCTGCCCGTATCTCTGCTTGTGCGACTGCTCCAATATTCGGGTATACTGGCACACATTTCGGTCTTCCTCGAACCGGCTTTTTCGCTCATCGGTCTGCCGGGCGAAACGGCGATCATTGCGGGAATAACACCTGCTCACGCTCACCCGTATCCCTCGGTATCATTACGCAGATTGCCCCACCCAAAAATAAACCGATGAAGAAAGACAGAAAAGAAAGAACAACCCCCGAGTGGATTCATTCGCTGGAAGAGAACCAAATCTTTGTGTTTGGCAGCAACCTGCAAGGTATGCACGCCGGTGGTGCGGCACGTATCGCTTCGGAGAAGTTCGGCGCCATCTGGAGACAAGGCGTCGGATTGCAAGGTCAATGTTACGCCATCCCGACCATGCAAGGAGGCGTAGAGACTATTCAACCGTATGTCGATGAATTTATTGCTTTTGCCGAAGCACACCCGAAACAGATTTTTCTTGTGACATCTATCGGATGCGGCATCGCAGGATTCACCGCCGAAGAAATTGCGCCATTGTTCCGTAAGGCAGTTGATATCCTGAATATCTGGCTACCCGCCGTCTTCTGGCAAGTGCTGGAGTTAACTCCGTAAAAGACCGATTTTCTCCACGTTCTCGGCAAGCAGATACATTGAAATATATGACTGGGACAAACATTGAGTCCCATGCCGAAGCCTCAACGACGTTTTCTTTCCACTCTCATATCAGAAATAAATCTGAAAGCCTTTTTTAAGAACATGAATTTCGTCCCATCTGGTAATAAATCTTAATCTTTACTAATGAGCTTCATTGCATGAAGTTATTTTGCATACGTTTGTAACGTGAATAACTTATCATTCGCTGTTGTAATCTAAAAATATAATATGATATGAAAACATTGGGAGAATTTATTGTTGAGAGGCAGGCGGAATATCCGCATGCCAAAGGAGCATTGACGGGAATATTATCTTCCATCCGGCTGGTAGCGAAGATTATTCATCGTGACATTAATCGCGCAGGTCTGACAAATGATATTCTGGGAAATACGGGCAATGAGAATGTGCAGGGAGAAGTGCAAATGAAACTGGACGCCTTTGCCAATGACACGATGAGACGTGCCTTGATGGCGCGTGAAGAAGTAGCCGGCTTTGCGTCGGAAGAAGAAGAGACTTTTATTGCCTTCGACACTGAACGAGGACGCAATGCCAGATATGTAATCCTTTCCGATCCGCTTGACGGGTCATCGAATATCGATGTAAACGTGGCTGTAGGAACTATTTTCTCCATTTATCGCCGGATTTCTCCCGAAGGAACGCCCGTTACTCTCGAAGATTTTATGCAACCCGGAAACCGGCAAGTGGCCGCAGGATATGTGGTATACGGTTCTTCGACCATGCTGGTTTATACGACCGGCAACGGAGTCAACGGCTTTACCTACGATCCTTCTCTGGGCGTGTTCTGCCTCTCTCATGAGAACATCCGCATTCCGCCGACAGGCAGATACTATTCCGTCAACGAAGGGCAATATCTGAAATTCCCTGTCGGAGTGAAAAAATACATCAAATATTGTCAGGAAGAAGACAAGGCGACGAATCGTCCATATACTTCACGGTATATTGGCTCGTTGGTATCCGATTTTCACCGCAACATGTTAAAAGGAGGGATATACATCTATCCTCAAGCCACCCATTATCCCAACGGAAAATTACGTCTGCTTTACGAGGGTAACCCAATGGCTTTTCTAGCCGAGCAAGCCGGTGGGATAGCCAGCGATGGCTATCGTCGCATACTCGATATCGAGCCGTCCATGCTTCATCAACGTTCGCCTCTGTTTATCGGATCGAAAGAAATGGTGGAAAAAGCACAGGATTTCATGCGCGAATATGCCGGACAGTAGACCGGACACAATTCTATTCGGAAAAGAAATCAAGAAACGAAGAAGATACACAGTATAAACACAATCTAAATTGAAAAACAATGAAAAAGAAATGGAATGTTTTATGGATTATATGGGCTACCTTGATGCTGAATGGAATATCGGCAGATGCCCACAAAGCGAAATACTATATGTATATACCCAATAAGCAGGATGTTCCGGTTGGTACTACGTTTCCAATGGCTTGGGGTTTCGTCTTCATCCTGAAATCAGACAAACATCCGGACTTTGCCGCGGCCATGAATCGCTATCATCCGACAGCCTTCGATCAAGCCTTCCCCGATGCCGTAACAGACTGGCTGAGGGATGTCTATCAAATTGAATGTGACAGTGTCTATCTGGAAAGCGATGAGTTACACTTTTACAACCAGCAAAAAAACAAATATTCCATGCCATTCGACCGAATGATTAAAGCACGTTTTAAAAACATCGTACCGCTGGTCGAGAAATTGGGAACTCCCCGCATCCCCGAAGATCCGATGGAGATAGAGGATTTCTATTTCCCCCTGCTGAATGAAACAAACCGGTGGAACAATCTGGAGGAAAGGCACGAAGAAGGGAAGTGGACATACATATACAAGCTGGAAGGCGATACCCTGATCGACGGACGGAAATACCGGATACTTTATCATACGTTCGACAAAGATGCAAAAAAATGGCGTAAACGAGGATACCTGTACGAAGATATCGGACAAAAAAAAGTATGGTACCGTCCGGCATGGGGGAATCGGGACGGACTGCTGTACCGTTTCGATGTAGCCGAAAAAGATACTTTTTACACGATGGGAAGAATGTTCTATTTGCCGGAAACTCCTAATACAATGGATTGGAATGACGACTCCACCCGCCACATCGTAAAAAAAGTGGATACGGTTAAAATCAACCATAAGGATCATCGGCGATTCACCCTCGAATCAACTCTTATCACTTCATCAGGTTCATATCATCGATCATTTGAAAACGTATGGATGGAAGGAATCGGCAGTACGAACGGGCTTCTCAGCCTATACGTGTATTTGCCCGGTTCTCCCGGCCAGGAACTGTTAGCCTTCTATCAGGACGATAAATTGATTTATCAATCAACGAAATACGACAAGGTCTTTATCTGGGAAACAGTCGGCAACGAACGGATCAGGAACGACACGCAAGTATTCGTATCGCCGGAAGGACGTACGCTGCATATCGGGGACGAAGGAGCAAGCCGTTCGGTAGCTATATACTCCATGCAGGGAACGGAAGTTTTCCGGCAAACCGCGGCACCTTATATTACCACCCTTGCGCTACCAGCAATGCCTGTCGGTATATATATTGTAACTGTCCGATCAGAAGGAAAAAGTATATCCAAAAAAATAGTCGTAAAATAACATGTTCCGGAAGATAAACAAAAGCAGGCCTGATTGTAGCGACATATCGGATCGCTCAAGTCGGCAGTGATTCATTGCATGTGAGGGAGACGGATGCCGTTAAAAAGACCGGCCGTCTCCGCGACAAAAAAAACAAAAAAAAACATGCAGGGATAAAAAAAACGTTACCTTTGCGTTAACAAACTTTGAAATGCTATGTATAATAAACTGAACGATACCATCACACGTCTGATGGGGCTGCGCTATCGGTCACACCCGTGGCACGGCATCGAAGTGGGAAAAGAAGCGCCGCAAATTGTCACGGCATTTATTGAAATGGTACCGACCGATACCGTCAAATATGAGCTGGACAAAGTGAATGGCTTTCTGTGCATCGACCGTCCGCAGCGCTATTCGAGCGTGGTGCCTGCGCTCTACGGATTCATCCCGCAGAGCTATTGCGGTGAGTCGTTTGCTCAACACTGTATGGAACAGATTAAACGCGAAAATATCTCCGGCGACCGTGACCCGCTCGACATCTGCATCCTGACCGAAAAAGACATTGCACACGGCGATATCATCGCCTCGGCACGTCCCATCGGCGGACTCAGGATGCTGGACGGATCGGAAGCCGACGATAAAATCATCGCCGTACTCAAAAACGACGCCACCTACAGCAATTACAACGACATCAGCGAGCTGCCCAGCGTCGTTACCGAACGGCTCAAACACTACTTCCTGACATATAAAGATATGCCGGGCGAGAAAAGAAGGGTCGAAATTACGCACACCTACGGGTGCGAGGAAGCCTACGAAGTCATTCGGCACTGCCTCAACGACTACAAAACTTTCCTCGAAGAGATGCACGACGTATTGGGATAACAAAAAATAAGCTCGTACAGAACACCGCCTTTACAGGCAATTGTTCAAGTATCTTACTTTTAAAAGAAACGATGATAATGAAACCTTCAAGTGATACCGGAATTCCGCCGAATGGCTTCGATTCTCGTCGAAAGGCTTCGCGAAGATCGTTAGGACATCCGATTCCCGTCGAAAGGCTTCGCGAAGGTTTCGGAGACGTCCGATTTCCGTCGAAAGTCGCCGCAAAGGTCGCCGGAATGTTCGATTCTGGTCGAACGGTTTCCGCGTACGTCGCCGGAATATCCGATTCTCGTCGAAGGTTTCCGCAACTCTCGCCCAAACTTCCGGCTGCCGACGGAAGTTTCCGCGAACTCTACGGACGCATCCATTCCGATCGGAACGGATGTCATACACGATGTTTATTTATTAACTTAATCCATTGAAACAATGTTACGTATCAATTACGGTAGACTATCGACCAAAGTATTGGGCAATCTGAGCAATCGGGTTATCGCCGCGTCGTCGGTCTACGCTGCCACGCTGCTCAAAGATAATCCGCTGCTGGAAGTATTGAAAACGAGCAATGACCATTATCAGCAAGTGCTGGTCAAGAACATCTACAGCGGGTTGGGCGATCCGGTGGCACAAGCAGATTTAGTGCGCGACCGGCTTTATCGTGCTTTCCGCCGGATGCTCCAGGGATTGGCGGTGTTTTCCGACACGGCACGCGGACAGGCTGCGCGGGCTTTGCTGACGATTTTTGAGGAGTCGGGCGATATTAACAATCTCTCGTATGCCGATCAGAATATCGTTATGCAGACGCTGCTCAAACGAATGGATAGGCCCGAAAGCACGGCTCATCTGAGCATGCTCGGACTATTGGACGAGTACACGGCATTGAAAAACGCACAGATGGCGTTCGAGAAAATCAGCGCCGAGCAGACGGATGCGAATTCGGCCTTGCGGCAGCAAGCATCGGCATCAGGCATCCGCCGCAATCTGGAACGGTCTTTGCGTGATCTGTTCTCACTCGTTTCGGCCATGGAGAATGTGTCGGGATGGAGTGACCTTTATCACGATCTGAACGAGCTCATCAAAGAGGCGCGGCAAAGCAACCGCACCTTGAAAAAAGAGGGAGACGACGGAGATCAGGAAGGCTTACAGCCATGAGAACGGAATAAGCAGTGAATATGCGGAAAGAAATCGTCTTCTTATCCGCATATTTTTTTGCAAAGTAAAACAATAACAGTATTTTTTTATAAACCAAACGTATTATTTAACATTAAAATCATAATGAAGAAAAAAAACGTGATGTATTTATGGCGAGGATGGCTGCTTTGCGCTCTGTGGGCACTTTCCTCGAGTATCTATGCGCAGACGGCGACAGTGCGAGGCACCGTAACCGATGCCAATCGTGAACCGGTGATCGGGGCCACAGTCATTGTACAAAACCAGACGTCGAACGGGACAGTCACAGACCTGGACGGAAATTATGTACTCAATGATGTACCCACAAATGCCATCCTGCAATTCAGCTATGTGGGAATGCAACCGCAAAGCGTAGCGGTGAACGGTCGTCAAGTGATCGATGTCGTCATGCAAAACGATACGAAACTGCTGGAAGAAGTCGTTGTCGTAGGATACGGCGCCCAAAAGAAAGTCAACCTGACCGGTGCCGTGTCTTCGGTCAACTCCGACGTGCTGCAAAATCGTACCACTCCGAACGTGACTAACATGCTGGCAGGTCAGATGACCGGGGTAACGATCGTACAAAATACCGGACAACCCGGTGCCGACGCAGGCCTGCTGCGCGTACGCGGTATCGGTACCATCCGCGACAGTTACGACGACGCGGCAGCCTCGGCCATGGTCATTGTCGACGGCGTGGAATCATCGATGAACAGTGTCAACCCGAACGACATTGAGAGCATCTCCGTACTTAAAGATGCCGCCGCCTCATCGATCTACGGAGTACGTGCCGCCAACGGCGTGATCCTGATTACCACACGACGAGGAGCGCAAGGCAAAGCTAAAATATCATACGACAACTACGTTGGCTGGCAAGAGGCATTGCGATTACCCAAATTCCTGAATGCTTATGACTTTGCCGTGCTTTTTAACGAAGCCAATACGAACGACGGAGCTGCTGCCCCTTATACCGACGAACAACTCCAGAAATTCAAAGACGGATCCGACCCCGACCACTATGCCGACAGCGATTGGCTGGGCACGCTACTGAGCGAAAACGGAATGTTTCATAACCATTACGTCTCGATTTCGGGAGGAAGCGAAAGCGTCCGCTATTCTACATCATTTGGTTACCACGACAAAAAGGGACTAATACCCAATACCTCGTACAACAAGTATGATGTACGTGCCAACCTCAATGCCGACCTGACACAACGACTATCGCTCGGCCTGAATCTCTCGGCTTATCGCAGCCGATCCATTGAACCGGCAGCCGGCATGCAAACGATTATGCACTATGCTTTCCGCGAAACACCGGTGACCCCTATCCAGTTTAAAAACGGAAACTACGGCCTGTTCAAGAACGAACATAACTCAGTAGCTTATGCACGCAAAGGAGGAACGTCGACCGTTTACCGTACGAATATGCATGGAAACGTTTCCCTCAACTACCAACTCATCGACGGCCTTACGCTCAGAGGAAATGCAGCCGTAACCTCTTACCTGATTGATACGCATGACTTCGAACATGCCATGCAATATTATACGGCCGACTCAGACAAGCCGATTCAATCGAAGCAGAGCTCGCTCACAAACGAAGACCGTAAAAATCTTGAAGTCAACCTGCAAACCTATCTCGATTATAACAAGACCTTCGGCAAGCACACCCTGAGCGGATTACTGGGTTATTCGCAGCTATACAATAACTGGCGCGTGTTGAGGGCATCACGAAAGAATCTGCCTTCGTCCAACCAACTCGATCAAATCAACGCCGGCGATGCCACCACGCAACAAACAGCCGGCTATGAAACGGAATATGCACTGCGGTCTGTGTTCGGACGTATCAATTACAATTACGACAACCGCTACCTGATCGAGGCCAATCTACGCTACGACGGCACGTCGCGTTTCCCGAAAGACAAACGCTTCGGTGCCTTCCCGTCCGTATCGCTCGGATGGCGCCTTTCGGAAGAAGCATTTTTCCGTGCCGACTGGGTCGATAACCTGAAATTACGCGCTTCGTGGGGATTACTCGGCAATCAGGAAATCGGAAGCTATGCCTTTTACGAGAAATACGTATATGCCGAAAGCCGTTCCAGCCTCTCGCCTACCTACAGCTTCGGTAATATGCTGGCACCGGGTATCTCCATTTCCCGTACCATGGCCAACAAAAATATCACATGGGAGAAGACAAGCCAAATGAATGTGGGAATTGATGCCGGATTCCTGAACGGCCGGCTGACGTTCTCAGGCGATTTCTTCGTCAAAGATACACGAGACATCCTGCTAAACCTGCCTATCCCGAGAATTGCCGGAGTGAACCCACCGATGCAGAACGCCGGAAAAGTACGTAACATCGGATTTGAAACACAACTGGGATATAATGGGCAAGCAAATAAAGATTTCAACTATTATGCGAACTTCAACTTTAGCTACGTACATAATGAAATCACCGACCTGCAAGGCGGAGATATCAAAGGTGGCCGATCAGTAGGTGATCCTGTATGGGCATACTATGGCTATGTAGCCGACGGCATATTCCGCACCGAAGAAGAAATCAAAAATCATGCGCGCCAAACGATGGGAACTCCCGTTCCGGGCGATCTGAAATACCGTGACATCAGCGGGAAAGATGGAAAACCCGATAACGTGATTAATGCGAACGACCGGAAACTTATCGGCAGCTACTTTCCAAAAATCAATTACGGCCTGCGGTTAGGCTTCGAATATAAACGGATCGACTTCTCCACCCTCTTACAAGGTGCCGCTGCTGTAGACGGACTGGTAAAAAAAGAAGTACGCTATGCTCTCTATAACAGTGGAAAGGTAACAGACAAACATCTTGATCGCTGGACACCGCAGAACCCGAACGGTTCTTTCCCACGTCTAAGTATTAAAAATTCCGAAAAAAACCAGCCGAAAAACGAACTTTCTTCATTCTGGGTACAAGATGCATCGTATCTGAAAATGCGTAATATCCAACTGGGATACACATTACCGAATCATTGGCTGATAAAACAGGGTATTTCCAAAGTCAGGCTATATTGCAGCATTGACAATGTGTTTACGTTAACCCGATTCGAAGGCGCCGATCCCGAATCACCGGCCGGCGATGCGGGTGAAAGCGGTACGTATTACCCAATGACACGCAGCTATTCGTTCGGACTGAATGTTTCATTTTAATCAAAAAGGAGGAATTAACTAATGAAAAAAATACATCTAAACTACAAGAGTATATCTCTTGCATTGTGCCTGACACTTGGCTGGTCTGCATGCAACGACAGTTTTCTGGAACGGGCGCCGCGTGATGCCCAGTCGGACGCTTCTTTCTGGAAAACGGAAGAAGACGCGACCAAATTTCTGATTGGTACATTTCGTTATCTCGTACAAACGGAGAACCATACAATCATGACAGATTGTTATACGGATAATGCCGTTCCTGTACACGTTTTTGCTGAACAAGGTGCACTCTCGGCCGGTACGGCTACTGCAAGCAATGCGCATTTCCTGCAATTATGGAATGATGCATATTCGGGCATCCGACGTTGTCTCATCTATAAAGAGAACATCGACAAAGTTACGATGTCGGCCGATGTTAAGCATTCATTGACAGGAGAAATAAAGTTTCTTGAAGCGTTTTTCTACGCTACACTCGTAAAATACATGGGTGGCGTACCGATACCGGATCATCCGCTACAACTGAACGAAGCCGTTCCCGAACGTAAAGCAGAAAAGGAAGTATATGCTTATATCTCCCGGTTGCTCGACGAAGCAGCAGCCGTACTCCCGATCAGACGTGATAAATCGGCCTATGGACGTCCTACTAAAGGTGCTGCATTGGCACTGAAAGCACGCACTGCTTATTATTTCCACGACTATGCCGCAGCCGAGAAAGCAAGCAAAGAAGTGATTGATTTAAATGTATATAGCTTATACGAAAGTTATAAAAACTTGTTTCTGCCAGAATATGAAAACAATGCCGAAGTCATCTTCGACCGGCAGTATATGGAAAAGGCTCCTGACCGTAATCTCGGCAGTTTGATTGACCAGTTCTTTGCTCCCACCGTGATGGGAGGATGGGAAGCCTTATCGCCTACCCAAGATCTGGTAGACGCATATCCGTGTACCGACGGAAAATCAATTAAGGAATCACCGCTATATAATCCGGAGAAACCCTTCGAAAACCGTGACCCGCGTCTGAATGCTTCGATTCTCTGGGACGGACAGGAGATCGTCGATAAAAAGTATGTGGCAGAGAAGAAAGATGGCCATTCGCGAACAGGATACACAATGCGTAAATACATCAACCCCAAAAACGACGGGCAAAACGAATACGGATGGACAAACTTCATCTTTATCCGGTATGCCGAAGTGCTGCTAACATATGCCGAAGCACGCAACGAACGACTGGGCACTCCCGATGAGGCAGTGTACGATGCGGTAAACAAAGTGCGCCAACGCGTAAAACTTCCGACTTTACCTAACGGATTGACAAAAGATCAGATGCGCGAAGCGATCCGTTTGGAACGTCGTCTTGAATTTACGTTCGAAGGAATGTACCTGTTCGATACCCGAAGCTGGAAAACGACCGAAGCCGCGGTAACTAAGCCGGTATACGGAAAAAGAAGTACGGACAAAGAACCAATACTTATTGAGAAGCGGAAATTCAATCCTGAACGAGACTACCTGTGGGCAATACCACTCAGTGAAATCGATTTGTCGAGAGGAACTCTCAAACAAAACCCCGGGTATTGATCTTATTTTTTTCAATCAAAAAAGCGAATTGCTTTATTAACTTTTATTTCGAGAGAGGGGGTACCCAAACAGAAAGTTTGAGTATCCCCTCCTTGAATGACGTCTATTCAATATAAACATTTATTTTCACGACTCCGCTTTCTCCAGTTCGACGGTGAAATGGCGCATAATCGGGTTTTCTTTGACGATGCGATACCCGCGCCTGATTTCTTCACGGCGGTCATATACGTTCTTCAAGGCTACGGCAATCACATCCATGTGATTATTCGTATACGTACGGCGTGGAATCGCGAGACGCAACAATTCCAATCCCGGATAGCGATTTTCGTGCGTCACCGGATCGCGGTCGGCCAGAATAGCACCGATTTCGACGCCGCGGATACCTGCTTCGAGATAAAGCTCAATACCGAGTGTTTGTGCGATAAACTCTTCTTTCGGGACGTACGTCAGGATTTTCTTCGCATCGATGAAGATCGCGTGTCCACCGGCCGGTCGCTGGTACGGAATGCCGTATTCGTCGAACTTGGAACCCAGATATTCGACTTGCTTGATGCGTGTTTCAAGATAATCGAACTCGGTACCTTCGTCCAGCCCAACAGCCAATGCATTCATATCACGGCCACTCATGCCGCCATAGGTGATAAATCCTTCGTTCATGATACAGAACATCTGGCATCGCTTCCACAGCTCTTCGGACTTGAATGCCACAAAACCGCCCATATTGACGATCGCATCTTTTTTCGACGACATCGTCATGATGTCTGCGTACGAAAACATTTCTTTCACAATCTCCTTGATTGTCTTGTTTTCGTAACCTTTCTCACGTGTCTTGATAAAGTACGCATTTTCGGCAAAACGCGCGGCATCGATTTGCAACAATACACCGTATTTTTTGCAGAGCACCGACACATCACGGATATTTTCCATCGAAACAGGCTGTCCGCCGGCCGTATTGTTCGTCACCGTTAGCACCACACACGGGATTTTTTCTTTCGGAGTTGCCTGAAGCGCTTTTTCAAGCTTTCTTACATCCACATTTCCCTTGAAAGGAAGCTCGAGTTGTGTATCGACCGCTTCGTCGATGGTGCAGTCGAGCGCCGTCGCTTTACGATACTCGATGTGTCCCTTCGTAGTGTCGAAATGTGAGTTTCCGGGCAACACATCTCCTTCTTTGATGATCGCCGAATACAGTACATTTTCGGCCGCACGTCCCTGGTGCGTAGGGAAAAAGAAGTCGAACCCGAGAATGTCTTTAATTGCATGTTTCATTTGATAATATGAGCGGGCACCGGCATAGCTCTCGTCGCCGAGCATGATGGCTGACCATTGCCTGTCGCTCATCGCTCCCGTACCCGAGTCGGTGAGCAAATCAATAAACACCTGGTCACTTTTTAACATAAAGAGGTTATATTTCGCCTCTTTAATCCATTGTTCGCGCTCCAGACGCGAACTTTTTCTGATGGTTTCTACCATTTTTATACGGTAGGATTCTGAAAAAGGAAGTTCCATATTCGTTTAAAATATTTAAAAGTTTGAGATTAAAAAAACAAGTAAAAATCAGAAGAAAACCATATCGTCAAAAGAAAACGATACCAAACGGCCTTCCTCATGTTTTATCGCAAGAGGTTAGTGCGATACAGCGTAGTTATCACGGCGTTTAATCTGCTGGTATTTTTGTTTTCGCGGCATCTGTTTTGCTTAATCCGACTGCGAATATATGAATTAAAATGAAAATATACCGTATTTTTCGGCGATTGTTTTTTCGACAAAGTGATGGAACATGGATCATTTGTCAAACGCGTCAAAACCGCAACAGCAGGCATGGGAACGACAGAGCGCCTCAAAATATTCATTGCTCATCTTGTTTCTGTAGGCGAAAAGTGCTTATCTTTGTACCGATGAAAATACTGATTACAGGAGCAAGCGGATTCATCGGGAGTTTTCTCGTTCAGGAAGCCCTCGCACGAGGCTACGAAGTGTGGGCTGGCGTGCGTAAAAGCAGCTCCATGGACCGTTTGCCGAAAGACCAAATACATTGCATCGATCTTCGTTACAACGATGTCCACATGTTGACAAAACAACTGCAAGAGCATATTTCGGTACACGGAGCATGGGATTTTGTCGTGCATAACGCGGGTCTGACGAAGGCTGTGCATCCAGCCGATTTCTTCGAAGTGAATGCCGAGAACACGCGCCGTCTCCTCGAAGCGCTTGCCGCAGCCGACGGACATCCCAAAAAATTCCTACTAATGAGTAGTCTGAGCGTCTACGGAAAAGGCGATGAGCAAACATTCCGCCCCATCTCGCTGAATGACCCACAGAGACCGGACACCATTTACGGAAAAAGCAAATTGCTGGCCGAAAGTTACGTGCGCAAGCAAAAGGCTTTCCCCTATATCATCCTCCGGCCTACCGGCGTGTACGGACCGGGCGATAAAGACTACGGGATGGCCATCGCAAGCATCCGATCGGGGTTTGATTTTAAAGTCGGAAAAATCCCGCAACGACTTACGTTTATCTATGTAAAAGACTTAGCCAAGGCTGTCTTTCTAGCTTTGGAAAATAAGGAGGTCGTAAATCGCCACTTTTTTGTTGCCGACGGCGATGTTCATACCGATACACAGTTTGCACGGCTGATACAGGAACTGCTCCAGAAAAAACGTGTCTTTCATGCCCGTATCCCGTTAAAGCTCGCCTACCTCGTATGTTTCTGCTCCGAAAGAATCAGTCGTCTGCGAAACCGTCCGTCAACGCTTAACACCGACAAGTACAACATCCTGAAACAGCGAAATTGGATTTGCGACGTGCAGCCGTTGCGCGAAGCGCTGGGCTTCAAAGCGTCATACGACTTGCGTAAAGGACTGGAAGAAGTAATTCAGTCGGATTTCAGGTCTTAACGGTTGTCGGATCGGTATGCATCAAAAATAAAAAACATTCTTTTTATATCTATTATCCTCAAGATTGTCTATCAGAAATCATATGCAAACAATGAAAAATATTCGTCTTCTATTCAAAAACAAACAGTTTTACTCTCCCCTTCTACTTGGTATGCTTCTCTTCTGCTCATCGTGCGCGACGTCACGAAGGGTAAAGCAGGAAAAGCTGCTGTATCCCAAACGGGAATTTCGCGGAGCATGGATTCAGACAGTGCATCAGAACGACTATCGTACCCTCTCGTCTCAAGCCTTCCGCGAACTGATGAACGAACGGCTTGACCGATTGAAAGATTACGGCATCAACGCGATCCTTTTTCAGGTGCGTCCCGAAGCCGATGCGTTTTATATCTCCGAATATGAACCATGGAGCCGCTTTCTGACCGGCACTCAAGGTGTCGCCCCGGACGAGCCGGACTTTGATCCGATGACATTCCTGATTGATGCCTGTCATCGCCGTGGCATGGAGTTTCACGCGTGGTTGAATCCTTATCGCGCCGGAACCACCGACTTTGCAGATTTTGCCGACACGCACATCTACCATACTCATCCCGAATGGTTTGTGAAATACAACCGATTGACGCTCTTTGACCCCGGTATTCCGGATTGCCGGAGATTTATCCGCCAAGTGGTGAGAGATATCGTACATCGCTACGATGTGGATGCGATCCATATCGACGATTATTTCTATCCGTATCCGGTGGCAGGCGAAGAATTTCCCGATGCCGAAAGTTTTGAGCGCTACGGCAAACCGGCAGGTTATACACTCAGCAACCGAAACGACTGGCGACGCGATAATGTGAATCGACTTATTCAAGAGTTAAAGCAAACAATCACAGCCACCAAGCCATGGGTGCGGTTCGGTGTCAGTCCTTTCGGAATTTATCGTAACAAAAGCTCAGACAAACACGGAAGCGATACGCGCGGTCTGCAAAATTACGATGATCTTTACGCCGATGTCCTGCTTTGGATGAAAAAAGGCTGGGTCGATTACTGTGTGCCGCAGCTTTATTGGGAAATCGGACATAAATCGGCCGATTATACAACCTTGATTCGCTGGTGGAATAACCAGAAAACCCCTATTCCGCTTTATATCGGGCAAAGCGTGAAGCGAACGATGGAAGCTCGGCAGCTTACACCCAAAATGCTCGAAGAACGCGGATCGAACCATGTGCAGGGACACGTGCTCTGGCCGGCCAATGAACTGCTCTGGAACAACGGAGGAGTGGTAGACAGCCTGAAACGCATCTGGCACCGCTATCCGGCCTTGATCCCACCTTATACGCACATGCACGCCCAAGCTCCCGAAGCCGTGCGGAACGTACGGGTCGAACGTGCTACCGACGGGGTCGTACTGCGGTGGGATGTTCCGCAACGTTCCGGTCATCCGGAACAGGCCTTTCGTTACGTCGTGTACCGTTTTGCTCAAGATGAAAAGTGCGACACCGGACGAGCCTCAGCCATTCTCGCTGTAACGAACGAGTCATTTTACCGCATGATGTCAAACCCTACGGGCAGGTATACGTACGTCGTGACAGCCCTCGACCGGTTTCATAACGAGAGCAAGCCGAGCAAGAAGGTGAAATTTTAACAAATATCTTCCAATCCGTAGGCCTTCAAAAATTATTTTCTACCTTTGTGAAGCAAATAAAAACAACGCCTCCTCTGAAAAAAGTTCAGGCATCAGATTTCGCAGCATTTATAAATATAATGTATGAAAACGGATAGCATTGTCATTATTCCGACGTACAACGAGAAGGAAAATATCGAGAACATCATTCGAGCCGTTTTCGGCCTCGAGAAAGCATTTCATATCCTGATTATCGACGACGGCTCGCCGGATGGCACGGC
The DNA here is from genome assembly GCF_030528505.1 of Tannerella sp. Taxonomy (GTDB): domain Bacteria; phylum Bacteroidota; class Bacteroidia; order Bacteroidales; family Tannerellaceae; genus Tannerella. Next base: position 3,445 of record NZ_JAUMYS010000043.1, on the reverse strand, counting down.
CGCAATAGTTAAAGGACTCCAGAACGAGTTTCCGGAGCAGCTGCATCTCGTTGAACGATCGGGCAAACAAGGACTCGGAACGGCATATATCTGCGGCTTCAAATGGTCGATCGAACATCGTTACGATTTCATCTTCGAGATGGATGCCGATTTCAGCCACAATCCTCATGATCTGCCGAGGCTGTATGCAGCCTGTACGGAACAAGGAGCCGATGTAGCAGTCGGTTCGCGCTATTGCAACGGGGTTAATGTCGTAAACTGGCCGCTCGGACGGGTGCTGATGTCGTATTATGCTTCTACTTATGTACGTATCGTGACCGGTATGAAAGTGCGAGACACGACGGCCGGATTTAAATGCTATCGACGAGAAGTGCTCGAAACCATCGAATTGGACAAGATACGTTTTAAAGGCTATGCTTTCCAGATCGAAATGAAATATACGGCCCACCGGTGCGGCTTCCAAATTATAGAAGTGCCGATTATCTTTGTAAATCGCGTGTTAGGTACCTCGAAAATGAACACCTCCATCTTCGGCGAAGCCTTATTCGGAGTATTGAAACTGAAGTGGTGGAGTTTCTTTCGGAAATATCCGCAAAAGAAAAATCGTCCGGTTATCGGTCACGAAGAAAAGACAGCAGCCTCATGAAAACCTTGATCCGAAATGCCACCATCATCAACGAGGGGCGCTCATACGTCGGTTCGGTACTGATTGAAGGGGCATTTATTTCCACCATTTACGAAGGGGAGCTACTTCCTTCGGAGACAGATACGAAAGGAGCAACGATCATGGATGCTTCGGGGCAATGGCTGTTGCCCGGCGTGATTGACGATCAGGTACATTTTCGTGAACCGGGGCTCACACACAAAGGCTGCATTGCCGGCGAAAGCCGCGCAGCCGTAGCCGGAGGAGTAACGACTTACATGGACATGCCCAATACGCAACCTCAGACGGTAACCTTATCCGAATGGGAATGGAAGATGCAACGTGCAGCCGAGACATCAGCCGCGAACTATGCGTTTTTTTTCGGAGGAACGAACGATAACTTCCCGGAAATCCATCAACTCGACAAAACACGTCTGCCGGGATTAAAGCTCTTTTTAGGCTCTTCAACGGGCAATATGCTCGTGGATAAACCGGAGACCCTGCGCCGCTTTTTCGGAGAGACCGACCTGCTGATTGCCGTTCATGCAGAAAAAGAAGAAATCATCCGGCGAAATAAAGCGTCTTACATCAACCGGTTTGGGGAGGATCTAAACGCCTCTTTTCACTCCCAAATACGTGACGAGGCATCGTGTTATGCCTCCTCGTCGGAAGCGGTGGAGTTAGCCGATCAATTGGGAACACGTCTGCATGTATTGCACTTGTCGACCGCAAAAGAACTTCAACTGTTCGATAATAGCAAACGGCTGGAAGAAAAGAAGATTACGGCCGAAGCCTGTATCCATCATTTATGGTTCTCGGACGAAGACTATCCAACTTACGGTAATCGCATCAAATGGAATCCGTCCGTCAAAACCATGGCCGATCGCACGGCTTTACGTGCGGCCGTAGCCGACGATACGATTGATGTTGTGGCAACCGATCACGCGCCGCATCTGCTATCTGAAAAAGCAGGTTCATGCCTTGTGGCGGCATCGGGAGGACCGATGGTACAGCACTCACTGACCGCCATGCTTGAATTGGCACATCAAGGCATTTTTACGCCCGAAAAAGTAGTAGAAAAGATGTCGCATCATCCGGCGACCCTCTTCGGTATCGACCGCCGCGGATACATTCGTCCCGGATATTATGCCGACCTTGTATTGGTCGATCCGAACAAGACATGGACGGTTTCTCCCGAAAACAGCTTGTATCATTGCGGATGGTCGCCCATGGAAGGGCAAATATTTCATCATGCCGTTCAAAAGACCTTTGTCAACGGAGCTTTGGCTTATTGCAACGGGCAAATCATTGATTCCGTGCGGGGAATGGCTGTCAGATTCCACTGAAATACGCGCAATGAAAAAGGGTTTGAGAAATAACCAAACCCCAAAACATGTTTTATAATATAATAATTTATTTGTAAATTAGTGTGATTCGCCGTTATTTTGCGTGTGATAACCTAAACAATCTTTTTGCCTTAGAAACTAATACCTATTAAAATCTTAGTAAAAGCAATCTTTCAAAAAAAAGGTTGCTTTTATTTTTTTACATCATCCTCGATCAAGCTTTCCAAAAACCTGCCAGAAATGAAGTTTGTTCTTCCTCCAGCAGTTCCAACGTTGGGCATTAGGTTTCAGGTGTTGGATTTATATTGATATGTGCCTAATACCCAATACCCAAACCCCAAAACCTAATACCTAATTAACACCCAACGTCCTGCTACTTCTTCCCTGCCTCGCGACGGACCACATAGACGGAGTGGGCTTCGGCATACTGAGAGCCGTCGGTCAGTGCATAGAGCAGCGTCCCGTTTTTCCACACTTTGGCTACTCTGTGCGAGTCCTCCGTTTCCTCCGTTTCGTATCCTGCCACATATACATCGCCGTCGATAACAAATACGGAGTTGGCTGAGGCATGCTTCGTGCCGTCGGTCAGCTCGGTGGCTTTGCCGTTCTTCCAGAGTTTGGCTTTCTTGCCTTCCCATCCGGAGACATATACATCGCCGTCGGAGACAAACACGGAATAGGCTGAGGCATCCTTCTTGCCGTCGGTCAGCTCGGTGGCTTCGCCGTTTTTCCAGAGTATGGCTCTTTTGCCTTCATATCCGGCTGCATATACATCGCTGCCCGCCACAAATACGGAGCGGGCTCCGGCATAATTATCACCGTCGGTCAGCTCGGTGGCTTTGCCGTTTTTCCATACTTTGGCTACATTGTTTGTACCGTTGCTATCATAGCCAACGGTATATACTTTATCCTCCGATACGAATACGGAGCCGGCATAGGCTTGATTAGTACCGTCGGTAAGGTTGGTGGCAGTTTTGTTTTTCCAAAGTTTGGCAACTTTGCCGTCGTACCCTGCGGTATATACTTTATCCTCCGATACGAATACGGAGTAGGCTGAGGCATAATTATCACCGGCGGTAAGGGCGTAAAGCTCCTTGCCGTTTTTCCATACTTTGGCTACCTTGTTTGTACCGTTGTGCTCATATCCGGCTGCATATACATCACCGTCGGCAACGAATACGGAGTAGGCTGAGGCATCCTTCGTGCCGTCACTAAGCTCGGTAGCTTTGCCGTTTTTCCAAAGCGTGGCTACATCGCCTTTACATCCGGCTACGTATACGTCGTATTCGTACTTTTTGTCGATTCCGGGGTCATCCTTTTTGCAGGCAAATAAGCCCGCCGCTGCGATGATACACATCGCCATCGTTTTTAAATTTCTTCGTTTCATAATTACATTACATTTTTAAAAGTGAATAAATAATTGGGGTTTTAGGTCTTGGGTGCTTTCCCCATATCC
>NZ_JAUMYS010000042.1 GCF_030528505.1 Tannerella sp. | reverse complement strand
ACAACAAACTAAACAGATGGTATTATTCTAATAAACATTATCCCGAACTCACGTAAAGTATGGGTGCAAGATATGGAAGACCCCTCTGGTGGCCCGCAAACCGAATGGATGGAGAATATCACATCGTATACGATTCGCGACGATGAGTACCTGAGGCCCGAGGCTGAATTCGAAATCGGAGTTTCCGTGATGGATGAAGCCGGCAACGAAGCTGACTTTTATCCCCAAGAAGGGACGGTTACAACCCCCGAAGGCGAAGCGCCTACCCTCGAAGAGCCCGAAATAGCCCTGCAATGGTTGGACGACGGCCGGTTATTGGTATCGTGGGATTATGCAACCGACAATGAAACGCCACACGACGAACTGCTATACAAGGTTACAGTAACGGATACGAAGAAGTTTATGGATGGTCTTAATCCGGGACGTATCGCACAAGATATTGAACGAGATATTATCAAAGACAATCTTGAACGGATTAAAATAGAACTGCCCAAGGGGATAAAATTGCCGCGAAAAAGGATGGTGAAGAAGCCCCGACCGATACAAACAGGGGGGATTCTGGGCAGATACGAATCCGAATATTTTACATCCGGTAGCATCTCGACCGCTACTCCGCCACCGGTCCCCCCGCTTAAACCGATGTATCTCCTTGTCGGCAACATCATGCCTGGCAAAACGTATAGCATCGACGTACGAGTGATGGACGAAGCCGAAAACACGGCTTTCTATAAAGGAGTAAAAGTCTCGGCACCGAAAAAGACGGACCGGAAAATCGCCGTCGGCAAGACAATCGGAGGAACACAAAACCCGCCGATAGAGCTCCTTTCCGACCCGTTGTTGGCAAAGCCCTCGGCATGGACGGAAGGCAAAAGGTTGTATATCGATTCGCCGGTAGCCGAACGGGTAGACGTATACACAGCTGCGGGCAAGCGGTTACTGAGCCTGAACAAACCCTCGGGGCAGGCAGTATATGACCTCTCGTTGCCGCAAGGCATCATTGTGGTAAAAGGCGAAACATGGACGCATAAAATAGTCGTTCATTAAACACACAGTTGCTTCCCGCCCGGCAAGGCCGGTATCCGGAGCCCGGCGGGAAGCCATCATACATACATCAAGGATTATTCAGTATACTTAAAATCAGACAATATGAAGCAGATAAAACAATGGGCTGTCCTGATTATGCTGACAGCCATAACGGCGATGGCAACCCAGGCACAAACCGTGGACATGAGCAACTATATCGTTTTCACGACCAAACCGGGCAAGACTGTTAGCGCTGAAGTAGTAGGACAGGGATGGATCAAAATAACGAATGGATCCGGCAACGACCGCACAATAAAGCTGCCTTCGGGACACACCAAGATTGCCAGCAATGCCCCGAACGGAGCGGTAACCGTTTATGGAAAACTCGATATCGTAAACTGCAGAGAGACTGATCTTACCGGTATTGATGTAACTCATAACAAAAGCTTGAGAGTGCTTTACTGTGATAACAATGAGTTGACACAACTTGACGTCAGCAACATGCCGGAATTAATTGGGCTTTACTGCCGGGATAATAAAATCCACAGCCTCAATGCAGCCAACAGTCCCAAACTGGAAGTTATATGGGCTCATAACAACAGCTTTACCGCCCAACAGATAGACGTTAGTGTAGTCAATGTAGGGGCGGGCCTTGTGTCCGCCCTGACTATCGCCGACGCTTCGAACGCAAAGGAAGTGAAAAACGAAAAGTGAAAAGTGAAAAATGACGCCCTTCGGGCGGAGAATAATTGTGAATGGTTATTTACCGCGTACATGATTCGGCGTGTACTACGGATTCCCCCCTTTGAAGGGGGGGCAGGGGGATGTTCATATCCACACCATGGCGGGCAAACACCTCAACAATTCAACAACTAAACAACTAAACACCTCAACGCCCGAAGGGGGTTATAAGGGCTGAAAGCCCGATCTATTTCAGCCCCATCCCGTCAGGGTGGGGTATTGATGACCATTCCTTGTTGGGAGGGCTGAAAGCCTGACTTAATCCCGGATTCCGCATTGAGTTATTTTTCTTAGTATAAAATCAATTTCAAATACACTTATAATATGTTGATATATAAGTTTTTAAACAATGTTTTTTTGAAAAAATCTCTAACGCTACGCATTAGAAAAATATATGTATTATGTTTTATTAATCAGGTAGTTATAGTTGTTTTTTATTCTATTGCGTAATCTGGGTTAATCGGAAGCAGTCAGCCATCAGTATTCAGCTTGCGTAATTCGTAATTTGTAATTCGTAATTGTTGTAGCCAACAATTCAACAACTAAACACTTCAACAACTCAACGCCCGAAGGGCTATAAACAACTCAACAACTCAACGAATCAACACCCCGAAAAGGCTCAACGCCCCAAAAAAGAAAGCTGCCCCTTCCGAGGAGTCGATGACTCCGTCGGGGGGGCAGCCCTTTTCTAATACCTATATTTAATTACTTTGCGATAGCGATCGGGAATTACATCATTCCGCCCATGCCACCCATGCCCGGGTTCATCGGAGGAGCCGGTGTTTCTTCCTTCTTCTCGGCTACGACACATTCGGTAGTCAGGAACATACCGGCGATCGACGCGGCATTTTCGAGCGCGATACGTGTCACTTTGGCAGGGTCAACGACTCCGGCCTCGCAGAGGTCTTCGTACACATCGGTGCGAGCGTTGTATCCGAAAGCTCCCTTGCCTTCTTTTACCTTCTGCACCACTACGGCGCCTTCCTTACCGGCGTTGTTCACGATCTGACGCAACGGCTCTTCGATGGCGCGTTTCACGATTTCGATACCCGTCGTTTCGTCTTCGTTCTCACCTTTGAGGCCTTCGAGTACCGAAATAGCGCGGAGATATGCCACGCCGCCACCGGGCACCGTACCTTCTTCGATCGCCGCGCGGGTAGCATGCAACGCGTCGTCTACACGGTCTTTCTTCTCTTTCATTTCCACTTCCGAAGGAGCGCCGACGTAGAGTACCGCTACTCCGCCTGCCAACTTGGCCAGACGTTCCTGCAGTTTTTCCTTGTCGTAGTCCGACGTCGTCGTTTCGATCTGAGCCTTGATCTGTCCGATACGCGATTCGATAGCGGCCTTGTCGCCGTTCCCTTTCACAATCGTCGTATTGTCTTTGTTCACCGTGACCTTGTCGGCCGATCCGAGCATATCCATCTTGGCATCTTCCAGTTTCATGCCTTTTTCTTCGGTAATCACCGTTCCGCCTGTCAAAATGGCAATATCTTCGAGCATCGCCTTGCGACGGTCGCCGAAGCCCGGGGCCTTCACGGCGCATACTTTCAGCCCACCGCGCAGACGGTTCACCACAAGCGTAGCCAACGCTTCGCTGTCGATGTCTTCGGCAATGATCAGCAAGGCGCGACCCGACTGAACGACTTGTTCCAGAATGGGAAGCAGGTCTTTCAATACCGAAATCTTTTTGTCGTAGATCAGGATGTACGGATTTTCGAACTGGGTTTCCATCTTTTCCGTGTCGGTCACGAAATAAGCGGAGATATAACCGCGATCGAACTGCATCCCTTCGACCACGTCGACCGTCGTTTCCGTTCCTTTGGCCTCTTCGACGGTGATAACGCCTTCTTTCTTCACCTTCTGCATCGCTTCGGCAATCAACTTGCCGATGCTCTCGTCGCCGTTAGCCGAAATCTTAGCCACGTGCTCGATACGGTCCATGTTCGTACCTACCGCTTCGGACTGCGACGCGATGCTTTCTACTACTTTCGATACCGCCTTGTCGATACCGCGTTTCAAGTCCATCGGATTGGCTCCGGCCGTTACGTTCTTCAGCCCTACGCCGATGATGGCCTGTGCCAAAACGGTAGCGGTCGTCGTTCCGTCGCCGGCTTTGTCGTTCGTTTTCGAAGCCACTTCCTTCACGAGCTGCGCGCCCATGTTCTCGTACGGACACGTGAGCTCTATTTCTTTCGCCACCGTTACACCGTCTTTGGTGATTTGCGGCGCGCCGAATTTCTTTTCGATAATGACATTGCGACCTTTCGGACCTAATGTTACTTTAACGGCATTTGCCAATTCGTCCACACCTTTCTTCAGAAGGTCGCGGGCATTCATGTCGAATTTAATTTCTTTTGCCATGATATTTTGTTATTAATCTTTATGATTCGTTTATGTTTCGTTGGGTTGATCAGATGATAGCCAAAACGTCGGATTGACGCATGATCAGGTATTTCTCTCCGTCGAGCTCGATTTCCGTACCGGCATATTTGCCATACAGCACACGGTCGCCCTGAGCCAACACCATCTCTTCGTCTTTCGTACCCTTACCGACCGCGATAATTTCGCCTTTCAAGGGTTTCTCCTTGGCCGAGTCCGGGATAATGATTCCGCTCGCCGTCTTTTCTTCAGCTTCTGCCGGCTTAACCAGCACTCTGTCTGCTAATGGTTTAACATTCATGTTTTCTACGTTTTAATTGTTAATGCTATATTTATTTGTTTCTATTTTGTTTTGATCTGCTGCCCATGCGAATGCGAATACCGTGCCAAATGCAATCTATCCCCCCAATCTGTCACGTTTGCCGACAATACGTCAGAAATTCGACCCAAGGATATGACAAGATGTCTCACTCGGCACCTTTTTCGGCCATTCGTTCCGTCCGATGCTTCCGATCACTCTCCGGAACCTTTATCCGTGAGCGAGCAGCCGTTCAATCAGTTCGTCCGTACCTACGGACTCCTGTTCACCGGACTGCATATTCTTGAGGTTGATCGTTCCTTCGGCCATTTCGTTTTCGCCGACGAGGGCCACGAACGGAATCTTTTTCGCATCGGCATAGCCCATTTGCTTCTTCATCTTCGCCGCTTCGGGGTAAAGCTCGGCACGTATGCCGGCCGCACGCACCTGTGCCATAACCGGTAACAGATATGCGGCTTCTTTTTCGCCGAAATGGACGAACATGACCTGCGTCGTTTGGAGCGAATCGGCTGGATAGAGGTCGAGCTGGTTGAGCACGTCGTAGATCCGGTCTGCTCCGAACGAGATGCCGACCCCCGACATACCGTCCATCCCGAATACGCCCGTCAGATTGTCATACCGGCCTCCGCCCGTGATGCTGCCGATCTCTACATCGAGCGCTTTCACCTCAAAGATGGTTCCGGTATAATAATTCAGTCCGCGCGCCAGTGTCAGGTCGGTTTCGAGCGCAGCCGTAAGCGGCAGTTGCTCGATATGATCCAGAATATATTCCGTTTCTTCAATTCCTTTCAGACCCGTCTCGGATCCGGCGAGCATCTCTTTCAGCACAGCCATCTTCTCGCGGTTATCGCCTTTCATCACGATAATGGGTTGGAGCCGCGCAATCGCTTCTTCCGAGATGCCTTTGCTCCGCAATTCGTCGTTGACGCCGTCGAGGCCGATCTTATCGAGCTTATCCATCGCCACGGTAATGTCCGTGATCTTATCGGCCTCGCGGATCATCTCGGCAATACCGGTCAGAATTTTACGGTTATTCATCTTGATAGACACCCGTATGCCGAAACGGCGGAACACTTCGTCCATGATCTGGATCAATTCCACCTCGTTCAGCAACGAATCCGACCCGACTACATCGCCGTCGCACTGATAAAACTCCCGATAGCGGCCTTTCTGCGGCCGGTCGGCACGCCATACGGGCTGTATCTGGTAGCGCTTGAACGGGAAGGAAATATCGTTGCGATGCTGCACGACAAAACGGGCGAAGGGCACGGTCAAATCATAACGCAATCCTTTCTCACAGGCTTTCGCCGCAAACTTGAGCGCGTTTCGTTCACGCAGTTCATCGTCCGTAAAGCACGACAAACAATTGCCCGAATTCAGAATTTTAAACAGCAGGCGGTCGCCTTCTTCGCCATACTTCCCCATCAAGGTGGAAAGATTCTCCATGGCGGGCGTTTCGATCTGCTGAAAGCCGTAGAGGTGATAAACGTCGCGAATCGTATTGAAAATATAGTTGCGCTTGGCCATCTCTTCGGGCGAGAAGTCGCGCGTTCCTTTCGGAATAGAAGGTTTCTGTGCCATGCGTTAGTTTCGTCTTCCGCCTAAAAAGATCATAATGTAATACAAAAGGGTCGCCAGCGAGCCGAGTGCGGCAACGACATACGTATAGGCTGCCGAGCGCAAGGCGTCTTTGGCCATGCCGTCCGTCTGATAATTCGTGATACCGGCAGTTTTCAGCCATGCCAAAGCCCGACGGCTGGCGTTGATTTCGACGGGCAGGGTGATGAAACTAAACAGCGTCGTTACGGCAAACAGGACGATGCCGATCAGCAGTAGTTGCGGAAAAGCTTTCAACATCAACATGCCTCCGAGCAGTACCCACTGCACGATATTGGAAGAAAAGCTGACGACAGGCACAAGCGCCGAGCGCATCTTAAGAGGACCGTAAGCCGTCGCGTGCTGTACGGCGTGCCCGCATTCGTGCGCCGCTACGGCAGCGGCGGCAATGCTGTTGCTCGCGTAGACCGGTTCACTGAGGTTCACCGTCTTGTTCACCGGATTGTAATGATCCGTCAGCTGTCCGGCAACCGAGATCACCCGCACATCCGTAATCCCGTTTTCACGCAGCATTTTCTCTGCCACATCGCGTCCCGTCATGCCGTTGGGCATCGGGATTTGAGAATACTTTTTAAACTTGCTCTGCATCCGGGCCGATACAATCCAGCTGATGACGGCGATGCCGATAAAGAGCACCCAATATAAAGAATACATAGTCATTGTTTCTACTACTATTAAAATTAATACTATATCATCGGCTCTGCTGCAAAAACAGTGCCAGCCGACAAAATGTCAGTCATCTGCCGAAAACACATGCACGACGGTTATTCGGTATACCGGATAATCGTCTGCTCACGGTCAGGCCCTACGGATACGATCTTGATGGGAACGCCCAGCTCTTCTTCAAGGAAGGACAGATAGGCATTAAACTCTTCCGGAAATTCGTCCTCGTTTTTCATCGTTGTCATATCTGTCTTCCATCCGGGAAGCTCCGTATAAATGGGAGTCGTCGATGTTTCCGTCACTTCAAAAGGGAAGCGCGTAACCTCTTTCCCGTCGATCCGATAGGCGACACATGCCTTGATCGTATCGAACGTATCCAGCACATCGCTTTTCATCATGATGAGCCGGCTAACGCCATTGATCATAATCGCATACCGCAACGCTACGAGATCGATCCATCCGCAACGACGTTTACGCCCGGTCACAGATCCGAATTCGCGTCCGCGCTGACACATTTCTTCGCCCGTTTCGTCTTTCAGCTCTGTCGGGAACGGACCGCTTCCGACACGCGTACAATAGGCCTTGAAAATACCGTACACTTCGCCGATACTTCGCGGAGAGATGCCGAGCCCCGTACAACAACCGGCACAGACGGTATTCGATGACGTAACGAACGGATAAGAACCGAAGTCGATGTCGAGCATCGTGCCTTGCGCACCCTCGGCCAGTACCGACTTACCCTCGGTCAGGCATTCGTTGATCTCATGTTCGCTGTCGATCAGTTCGAACTGTTTCAGGTATTCGAGCGCTTCGAACCACGGTTTTTCCAGATCGGCCATATTGTATCCGTAGTTCATGGCACGCAGCATATTTTCATGACGGCGTTTGGCTTCGGCGTATTTCTTTTCAAAATCGTGGAGAATATCCCCGACACGCAAGCCGTTGCGACTGATCTTATCCGTATAGGTCGGGCCGATGCCTTTGCCGGTCGTACCGATTTTACCGGTGCCTTTGGCTGCTTCATTGGCCTGATCGAGGATTCGATGCGTCGGCATAATCAGATGAGCTTTCTTCGAGATACGCAGCTGTTTACGAATATCGTATCCGCTGGCGGCTAACGATTCGGCTTCTTCTCTGAACAATAACGGGTCGAGCACGACGCCGTTTCCGACGATGTTGATTTTACCGCCCTGAAAAATCCCGGACGGAATGGAACGCAGGATGTATTTCTTTCCTTCGAACTCGAGCGTATGTCCGGCGTTCGGGCCTCCCTGAAAACGGGCAACCACATCGTAGGATGGTGTCAATACATCGACGACTTTTCCTTTGCCTTCGTCGCCCCATTGTAAACCTAAGAGAACATCTACTTTCATCTTCTTGTATTATTTTTTGTTTCGTTTATTTTTCGGTCTTCCGAGCAGCCGCCGACCGCTTGTTCCGGTGTGTCATCCGGAATTTGCACTTCGAACAGATGCCGTAGACGTAGAGCGAATGATACTCGTACGTGAACCGCGAAGTACGAAAGCGCTCTATCTCCCTCGAGAGACGCTCGTCTTTGACTTCCTTCACCGCCCCGCAGTAATTACATATCGCATGATGATGTGTTGCCGCCACCTCGTGCAACTCATACTGCACCAGTTGCGCGGTGAATTGATGACGGATCACGATATGCGCGTCCATGAGGGTCTCGATCGTGTTGTAGATGGAAGCCCTGCTGACATGAAAATGATCGTCGTCCAGTTGTTTGTGCAACATCTCGACGTCGAAATGTCCTTGAATCCGGCAGATATGATCCAAGATCATGAAACGCTCCGTTGTTTTACGCATCCCCTTCTCAATCAGATAGCGTGAAAACCGGGCCTTCATTTTCTCGAAGTCATACAGGTCTGGATTCATTTCTTTTTCTTATCTGTTCTTGACGTTAAATAATCCGTCGATTTTAATTGTATGTCGGAAGGAAAGAATATTCCTTGCTATACCGAAGCATCTGCTCTACATACCCTTCGGTATAGTCGAGTATAATATCCGTCACTTCGCCCTGCGCGTTCTTAACTTCCTTCATGACCGGATTGACAAATCCTTTGTATGGAGCAAGGTTCAGACGCTGATAACGCTCCAGCACCTCTTCGTGAAGAGCCCGGTCTACTTTGACGCCATACGTTTCTACCAATTGCTTGCCGGCATTGAAATCTCCTTCGCTCTTGATGCGTTGAAGCTCGCCCAAGAGTTCGCCGAAGAGCGTCCGCAACTTTTCGTAGTCGTTGATCGAAACAAACGTCTTACCATCGCGATTCTCGAACGAAACGACGTTGTCCGGTTTCCCTTTTTCGTAAGCCCAGCGGGCAATCAGCTGCCGGTTTCGCATGTGCGCCTCTTCGATGTCTTTGCCCGGCTGTATGCGCACGAGCTGAGTCATCAAACCATTCATGAGATATTTGTAATATTCCGCCTTGTAAGCTTCGAGATCGCTCAACAGGCCGAGTTCGAGCAGCTTCTTATCGGCCAGATAATACAGCGCGAAAATGTCGGCACGAGCCTCTTCGAGGGTCGAGCTGTAGGCTCCGAGCGCATTGGGGTCTGTACCTTCGAGCAGCTGCCCCGAGCCGTGTCCGAGGCATTCGTGCAGATCGGTATGCAAATTGTCGGTGATAAAACCGTATTGCTCGATCCGTTCGCGTTCCGTATCGTTGATGACAAATTCCTCCTTAAACCCGTTTCCTTTCGCGGCTTTATCGTAAGCCTCCGTGATATTCTCGATCGTCACCGACTTGGAGCCGTAGTGCTTGCGGATCCAGTCCGCATTCGGCAAATTGATACCGATCGGCGTTGTCGGGTAACAGTCGCCGCCAAGCATCGCCACGGTGATGACTTTCGCTGTGACGCCTTTCACCTCTTCTTTCCTAAAACGCTTGTCCATCGGCGAATGGTCTTCGAACCATTGCGCGTTCTCGCTGATGATTTTCGTACGTTTCGTCGCTTCCCGGTTGATGAAATTCGTAATCGACTCCCAACTTGCTTTCATGCCCAGCGGGTCGCCGTACGTCTCCGTAAAACCGTTGACGAAGTCTACTTCCGACGCAAGGTCTTTCACCCAGAGGATGGCATAGGCGTCGAACGTTTTGAGGTCGCCCGTGCGGTAATATTCGATCAACTTCTCGATAACGGCTCTCTGCGCGTCATTCTCGGCAAAGGCAACGGCTTTTTGCAACTCGTCGACGATGCGTTCAATCGCTTGCGTATACAATCCGCCCACTTTCCAGACTTTTTCGACAAGCTCTCCGTTTACTTTGGCCAGCCGGCTGTTGAGACCGTAGGAGACAGGCGTCGTATCGTTCGGGAGACGCATGCGGGCATAGAACGTTTCTGCCTCTTTCTGCGTGATGCCTCCCTCGTAGTAATGATTCGCCGAAGCCAGAAGGATATCGCCTTCACCGCTCTGTACGGTCCGTTTGGGCATCACCTTCGGATCGAAGATAACCGGCGTGATTTCCTCAAGCCATTGCTCGACGCTCTGCCCCTCGCGAAGGGGTAGGCGGGCCACATCGACCTGACGAATACATTCGGCAAAAAAATCCGGTGTAAGACCTGTCGGTTCGAATTTATCTTCGGCATAATGATGGTGAATCCCATTAGCCAGCCATACACGTTTGAGGTATGTCTCCAGCGCCTTGAACTGCGCATCGTTCCGATCGCCTTTATATTCCTGATAAACGGCTTCGAGCGCACGACGAATAGCAAGGTTGTAACGGCAATTCTGGTCGAACAACATATCGCGCCCCATCAACGCGGCTTCCGAGAGATGATAAAGCAACTGTTTTTGTTGCAAAGTCAAGGCTTCGAATCCGGGGACTTCGTAGCGAAGTATTTCGATGTCGGCAAAACGATCGACCGTGTAGTCGATTTCCTGTTGTTTTGCAGCTTCATCATGAACAGTCTGCGATTTGTTGCCGCAGGCAGTAAACATTACGGTTGTCATAAGTGATAGAATTAACTTTTTCATCGAGTCATTATTTTTCAAGACGTGCAAAGTTAATGATTAATTTGGAAACGTCCGTTTTTTCGTAACGACAAATCAGGGCTGACGCATTAAAATGACATTACTGCAATGGCGTTGAGAAATAGAGGATATGGATATATGCTTATCTATGTATACCTTGCCGACGATGCACGAAAGTCTTCGTAGGGTTTATTAAGCTTGCCGGAGATGTCCGAAAGCGGTTACCGTCTTCTTACCGCATACTTTTTTCATGACGCCGTCTTCAACATCTGCTGTTGAAAAACATACGGTCTGTTTTCTTTTTCCAATAATTTGCCGTACCTTCGTGTCCCGTAATGATAACAGATGAATTAAAACGACTATATCGCCTGCAAACCGGCACGGAAGCCGGAGAGATGACAGAACTCCCGTCGTCGGGTTCGAACCGGCGTTATTTCCGGCTGGCAGGCAAATACTCCTTGATCGGAGTATGCGGCACGTCCGTCGAAGAAAATGCAGCTTTTATCTATATGGCGCATCATTTCAGGCAGCAGGGATTACCTGTCCCCGAAATCTATATTCATTCCGACGATAAGCGTTACTATCTGCAAGAAGACCTTGGCGACACGCTGCTTTTTCATGCTATCGAGAAAGGACGGCAAAGCAGTGTCTTCAGTCCGGAAGAACGAGCGCTACTGAAGAAGACGATCCGGATGCTGCCGGCGTTTCAGTACACTGGTGCGCAAGGCTTCGATTTCTCGCGATGCCACCCACAGCCCGAGTTCGACAGCCGACTGGTAATGTGGGACTTGAACTATTTCAAATACTGCTTTCTAAAAGCTACCGGTCTCGAATTTCAGGAGGCACGACTCGAAGACGATTTTCAGCAGATGTGCCGGATGTTGCTACGCGACTCGGAAGAAACCTTTCTGTACCGCGATTTTCAGTCGCGCAATGTAATGATCAAGGACGGAGAGCCTTATTTCATCGATTTTCAGGGAGGGCGCAAAGGACCGGTCTATTACGACGTCGCATCGTTCCTCTGGCAGGCCAAGGCGCGGTATCCGAACGAGCTGCGGGAAGAACTGCTCAACGAATATATTCAGGCGCTCCGGAAATATACGGACGTGAATGAGGCGGCATTCCGTAACCGACTCAAACAATTTGTATTGTTCCGCACCCTACAAGTACTGGGTGCCTATGGGTTTCGTGGCTATTTTGAGAAGAAACCTTATTTTATCCAAAGCGTACCGTATGCGTTAGAAAATCTGCGCGAACTGCTGCACGAAGATTATCCCGAATATCCGTACCTCTGCTCCATTCTGAAACAACTGATCCAATTGAAACAGTTTTCGGAAGAACGCCGCAAACGCATGCTCGAAGTAAAGATCGTGAGCTTTGCCTACAAAAAAGGAATCCCGAACGATCCGAGCGGCAACGGCGGAGGCTTTATCTTCGATTGCCGGGCAATCAATAACCCCGGTAAGTACGAGCGGTTCAATCATTTCACGGGTCTGGACGAGCCGGTCATCCGTTTTTTGGAAGACGACGGCGAAATCACCACTTTCCTCGGACATGTGTACTCTCTGGTCGATGCATCCGTCAAACGATACATAGACCGTGGGTTTACGAATCTGATGGTTTCTTTCGGATGTACGGGCGGACAGCATCGTTCCGTCTATTCAGCCCAACATCTGGCCGAACATTTGCATCGGAAGTACGACGTCAAAGTACGACTGATCCATCGTGAGCAAAACATCGAAGAGATTTTTGAAGCCAAAAAGAAATGAAAGCGATGATTTTTGCCGCAGGACTCGGAACGCGCCTCAAACCGCTGACCGACGAGACGCCTAAAGCATTGCTGCCCGTCGGCGGAAGGCCTATGCTCGAACATATTATCCTGAAGCTGAAAACTGCCGGATTCACCCATCTTGTCGTGAACATTCATCATCTCGGCGAACAGATCATTGAATTCCTTGCTTCCAAAAATCATTTCGGACTTCATATCGACATCTCGGATGAGCGCGACTATCTGATGGATACCGGAGGGGGAATTAAACAGGCGCAATCGTTTCTGAAAGGCGACGAACCGTTTCTGGTGCATAATGTAGATATCTTCTCAAATATCGATCCGGGAGCGCTCTATCGTCATCATCTGACTTCGGATGCACTGGCCACGCTTGTGGTAAGTCACCGTCAGGCCGCACGCAGGCTGCTCTTCGGGCAGGAAAAAGACAATCGTCTCTACGGCTGGCGTAACCGCAACACCGGAGAAGTACGCTCGCACTATCCGCAGTTCGACCCGTCGAAATACTTGGAATATGCTTTCGGAGGCATCCATGTGATCTCGCCAAGAATCTTCGACTTGATGGAAGAATGGACCGGCAAGTTCTCAATCATTAATTTCTATCTTTCGGTCTGTGCCAAAGCTCCGATCCGCCCTTATGTGCAGGACGACCTTCGGCTGATGGACATCGGCAAACCCGAAGCGCTTGCCGACGCAGCAGCATGGTTACGCGATAACGGTTTGTTATAGGCCGAGAAAAAGAATCGGCAGCAAGTCTTTTAACTCTATCCTTAATTGCCTTAAGGCTTGCTGAATACGATAATCAATCGTTTTGGACGAAACTTTCAGCCGCTCGGCAATTTCTTTATAAGTAAGCCGATGAAAGCGATTTAACTCAAAAGCCTCACGATAGCTTTCCGGCAGGTGTGTCAAAGCTTCTTCGATCCGTCGGGTCAATTCTTCGTAGTCGTAGAAATCAGGGTTCTCGAAATGCGACGACATCTTTTCATGGACGATATGGTACGCTTTTCGTTTCAACTCATTGCGATCAATTAAAGAAAGACAACGATTGCGTACCGCACGGAACAAATAATTCCTCAGAGAGGTTTCAAACGTTACCCGCTGACGGTTTTCCCATAGCCAAACCATGACTTCCTGCACCACTTCTTCGCCGTCTTCGGGCTCAAGAAACTGTCGTGTATAAGCGCACAGCACCGGATAATATTTGATAAAGAGCGCGTCAAAAGACTTTCTGCATCCCTGACGGATTTGCAAGAAGAGCGTTTCATCCGATACCCCGAAACTTTTATCTTTTCTCATGGCCGTTCTTGTTTCTTTTACAAAAATAGGACAAAAATACGAGGAAGAATCGTCGCTTTGCTGAAGTCTATACAGAAAAAAGATATAAAAACGTCGCTAATATCCTCGTGTACTCCGTTCGCGATACAAAAGTATCATTTTTTGTCCTGAACAGACAGAAGGCTCTTCGATAAGACATCATGAAGAGTCACGGATTCTGCCGGCACATTAAAGAAAGCACAGTAAAAATATCTCTCCCAACGGATGGCAACGTTTAGGATATTTTGCGAGTGAACCGTCTTCATAATATGGAAACAGAGAAGAAGATCGAAGGGGCGATTTTGCTGGAATATTTCTCCGGAAAGCTTTCCGGGAAGCAAAAAGTCGAGGTGGAAACATGGATTGCACAGTCGGAAGCCAACGAGCAACTGGCCTACGATATACATTATATATATTACAGTACGGAAATACTGAGGACAATCCGTGAAACAAAGACGATGGAAGCGTTGCGAAACGTCCATCGCAAAATCGTATGGCGACGTCTGAAAACCGTCGGGCGATGGGCACAAAGGATCGCCGCTCTTTTATTCATCCCGCTCTTTTGCACGATGCTTTACCGACACTTTCTCGAAAAGACGATCGAACAGGTAGAACTCCGCACTTCTCCAGGCATGGTGGCAACCGCCACTCTTCCCGACGGGAGCAAGGTCTGGCTCAATGCTGACTCACGCATAACGTATCCGAGTGAATTTATAGGCAACTGTCGAGAAGTGAATCTCGATGGCGAAGCATATTTTTCGGTACATAAACATCGTAACCGGCCATTCATCGTACACACTTCTGCCGGAGCAAAGGTTGAGGTGCTCGGCACGGAATTTAACCTGGAAGCTTATCGGAAGGATGAACTGGTCAACGCCACGCTGGTCTCCGGTTCCGTTCGTTTCACATATCCATCGAACGATCACGGCGAGTCGTCCGTCGTGCTGAAGCCAGACGAATCTGTTCGATACAACAGAACAACGAAGCAAATGGTTATTAAAACAATAAACACTCAAGCACAAACAGCATGGAAAGACGGTCTTGTCATCTTCCGCAACACTCCGTTCAAAGACGCGTTAAGAATCCTCGAAAAACGTTTTAACGCTCAGTTCGATGTAAAAAACGAGACATTATACGAACATTCGTACACCGGGCGCTTCGATACGCAACAACTACCGCTTATTCTGGAACATTTCCGTCTCTCGTCGGGTATTCGGTATCGAATAATCGAGCCGAAGCGGAAAGAGGATGCCGTACAAGAGAAGACCATCGTAGAGATTTTTTGACACAGACATTATAATGATTTATCCAAAAACATGAAGAACGTATGAAAAACAAACAAACCAATCGGATCATCCGGCACGGATTCCTGTCGTGCCATTTATTACAGCGCAAACTACAAGGACTTGCGTTGATGACTTGCCTGCTACTCTGTACAGGAGTGATGCGGGCAGCGGAAAGCTATGGACAAACAACCCTCCTGACACTGAATGCGCAAAATCGCACGATGCAGGAGGTCTTGGACGAAATCGAGCGACAATCCGAATTCCATTTCTTCTACAACAACCGTCAGATAGACATGACGCGTGTGGTAACCATTAAAAGTGAGGGAAGAAATATCTTTTACGTATTAGACCGACTATTTGCCGACATGGGTATTCAGTACAAGGTGCTCGACAGAAACATCATTTTATCTCCGAAAGAGCCATCGGTCGCAACGGTGATACAAGATAACAGGCGCAAAGTTGTGACGGGCACCGTCGTGGATGCATCGAACACTCCGATAATCGGTGCGAACATCGTCGAAAAAGGCACAGCAACCAACGGTACCGTAACGGATGTTGATGGAAAATTCAGCTTGTCTGTACCTGACTATGCGACCCTTGTGATTTCTTATATCGGTTATCACACGCAGGAACTCACAACGCAAAACAAAACATCGTTTACGGTTGTACTGATAGAAGACACGAAGATTTTGAACGAAGTGATCGTAACGGCCTTAGGTATCAAGCGAGAAGAAAAAGCTCTCGGCTATTCGGTACAGAAAATCGGAGGAGAGGCACTCTCGGCAGTGAAAGGAACTGATGTCGCATCCAGTCTGACAGGTAAAATCGCCGGTCTGGCGATTCACAACAGTTCCGAAATATCGGAGAAACCAAGGCTTATCTTGCGAGGCGAGAATCCGCTGATTGTGGTAGATGGCGTCGCTTATGGAAATATAACTCTACACGACCTCTCGGCCGAAGACATCGAAAGTATCGACGTACTGAAAGGTGCGACGGCTTCAGCCTTATATGGTGTACGTGGTCGCGCCGGAGCTATCATGGTGACAACGAAGAAAAGCGGTGAGTCCGGCACACTGACTGTCAATATTTCGAATCATACAATGGCAGGAATGGGTTATCTGAAAATTCCGAAAGCACAGACATCCTACAGTACAGGCAACTACGGGCAGCTGGAGTACAACAGCGGCTATGTATGGGGGAACTATATGGATGGCCGCGAAGTAAAGCAGTATGACCCACTGACGATGGAACACCAAGTGATGCCCTTGCTGCCGAGAGGGAAGAACAATATCTCAAACTTCTTTCGTTCGGGTATTATCACCAATACGAACGTGAGTATTTCGCAAGCCGGCAAGCTGGGAGGTTTCCGTATTTCGGGTACGCAAGTTCACGAACGAGGCTCCTATCCTAATACAAGCCTGAACAAATATATTCTGACAGGCGGCGGCAACATCACATACAACAATTTTAAAATTGACGCCAGCTTTTCCTATAAAAAGGAAAAAGTGCCGAATATGCCGAGAGTCGATTACGGCAATGGAAATATTTTCTATAATATGTTGATATGGAGCGGAACGGAATACGATGTGTTCGACTACAAAAATTACTGGAAAGTCAAAGACCGGAAGCAAAACTGGCCTTTCGAAGCATGGTACGATAATCCTTACTATATCATGAACGAACGGATTCGCCGGCAGGATAAAAACCTGTTTACAACGAACGTGACGCTCTCGTACGATTTTATGAAGAACCTCTCTGTCATGTTCCGTTCGGGTTTCGATAATTACAACAATGATGAGGACTACCGCCAGTCGATCGGAGACAGCGGTCAAAAGCGAGGGTATTACAGATATGAACAATACGACGGATCAAGTTTCAATAACGATTTTATCGTAAAAGGGGATTATTCATATAATAACTTGGAATTTGACATCATTGCGGGGCTCTCGTCCTACTGGTACAAAACCATTTCGTTCAGAAGTAATACCCGTGGTGGGCTTTCGGTGCCGGGATTCTATTCGCTAAACGCTTCGGTCGAACGCCCAAGTGTTTCGAAAGGAATCAGAGAAAAAGCACTCTACAGTATTTATGGAAAAGCAGGTCTATCATGGAAGAGTACGATCTATCTCGACGTTACCAGACGTAACGACTGGTCATCAACACTCCCTTCTTCCTCAAGGTCTTACTTTTACCCTTCCGTATCAGGAAGTATTATCCCGACAGCGCTCTGGAATCCGGCCGAAGATATGCTGGATTTCTGGAAAGTCCGTGCCTCGTGGACAGTGGCTAAAAGGGATCTGGATGTGTATGAACTGAACCGAGTCTATTCGGTAGAAACAGATGTGTGGAACGGATTGTCTACCGCAACATACCCGAGCACCTTACGTGATCCGAATATCAAACCTGAAACGGAGTCGTCGTTTGAATTCGGCACGGATTTTCGGTTTTTTAACAACCGATTGGGATTTGATTATACCTATTTCAATCGATTGCGTTATGACCGATTGATTTCGTCGAGGATATCGACAGCTTCCGGGTTCGGACGAATCACGACGAATACCGCAGAAGAAATCCGGCAGCGTGGCATGGAGTTCACTCTCAAAGGTAAACCTATCGTAAATCGCGACTTCACATGGGAAGGAGCATTTAATGCAGCATTTTTCCACTGGTACTACGACAAGCTCGATCCGGTGTACAGTTCGAAAGACCCTCGCATCAAAAAAGGAGAACGATTCGATAAGTTTTTCTACTACGATTGGGAACGCGATCACGAAGGGAATATCGTTCATCAGGCTGGGCTGCCTGTGAAAAACAAATATCAAAGTGTGATCGGAAACAGCGATCCGGATTTGATTCTGGGTCTCAGTTCCAGCTTCACCTACAAAGATTTCGACCTGAGCATCTCGTTAGACGGTCGCCTGGGCGGTATGATGTACTCATGGACAGAGCAGGCATTGTGGCATGCGGGATCACATCCGGATAGTGATAATCAGTGGCGCTACGACGAGGTAGTGAACGGAAAGCAGAATTACGTCGCCCCGGGCTCGAAGGTTGTGAATGGATCCGCCTCATACGATGCTTACGGCCGGGTGCTGCACGATACCCGTACATTCGCTCCGAACGATGTACCCGTATCTTACCAAAGCTACACCATGATTTATAATGAAAATCCGTGGGATCACCAGCCTCGCCAGAATATCCTCGATGCGTCATTCGTCAAACTGCGCGAAGTGGCACTGAACTATTCTTTCCCTGCCCCACTCGCACATAAACTACTTATGAAAAATGTACGGGTCGGCATAATCGGGCAAAATTTACTGATGTGGAGCAAAGCGTTCAAGTATTCAGATCCGGATCGCGGAAAAGAGAACCTGAACTCTCCGACCACCAGATATATCGGTTTTAATATTCATTTGACATTATAATACTTATCCTTATGAAAAAGATAATTTACTCCTTACTCTCCGTCATGCTGATTGCTTGCGGCGATTTCGACGATATTAATTTGAATCCGGATACACCGACAACGGTGACTCCCGATTTTCTGGCAACAAGAGTCATTCTCAATACGACGAACAGCCCGACAAGCAAATGGCTATTTGGCGATTCATGGCTGATGAAGTCTACCGGCTTTACCGAGCACATGGAATGGTACATGTACAATAAATTCGAACGCGGCAATTACGACGCCTATGGTTACCTGATCGACACGCAGAAGATGGTCGAGTTAGTACGAGCCGATGAAGGCATGGCAGAAAACAAAAAACACGCTTATGAAGCGCTAAACTATTTCATGCAGGCGCTGGTCTTCTATAACGCAACCATGGCTATGGGCGACATCCCCTGCTCGGAAGCGTTGAAAGGAGAATCTAAAGGCATCGTTTCGCCCCCATATGATACCCAGGAAGAGGTATTCGAAATCATTCTGAGAAACTTACAGAAAGCGTCCGAACTATTCGGTTCGGCTTCGGCATTCGAAGGTGATTTCGTTTATAACGGAAATCCAGTCAAATGGCAGCGTACGACGAACAGTTTCATGTTGCGTGTACTGAACATGTTAAGCAAAAAACAGTCCGTGGCTGGTATCGATGTACGCAACCTGTTCGAGAAAACAGCAGCCTCTCCCCTGATCGAGAGCGAAGCCGACAGCTATCAGCGCACATACAGTGCCGGCAAAAGTAGTCAGTGGTATCCGTTCTACCACGAGAAACAGAACTTCTGGCCATATCCTGTTTTCACGTCGTTCTTTGTGAATATGCTGAAGGATTTGCAGGATTACCGCCTCTTTTATTTTGCAGAGCCTGCGAAAGTGTTGACTGCCGACATGTCTTCCTTCGATGCATACAGTGGTGTAAATCCCGTATTGGAATACGGACAGATTCAAGCCGAATTTACGGCCGGAAAACATTCTACGATAAACAAACGTTATCACCGTATGCCACAAGGCGAGCCGGTAAAATTCATCGCCTATACCGAAACGCAATTTATATTGGCCGAAGCAGCCTTGCGAGGATGGAAGACACCCGCCTCGGCTAGGGAGCATTATGAAAAAGGAGTCCGCTCCGCCATGAAGTTTACGGCTGAGCATACGCCCGAAGCATATCGGCACGGAAGAACGATAGATGATGCGTATATCGACGAATATTTAAAAGGTAAAGCCGCATTTAACGAAAAAGAAGGATTAAAGCAGATTATGATTCAGAAATATATCGCATCATTCGTACAGTTACCGTTTAACTCGTATTACGATTATCGGCGTACGGGCTATCCTCAATTGCCCTTAGACCCGGCAACGAATATGAATGAAATCAAAACACAGTATCCCGTACGATGGATGTACCCTGAAAACGAATATGAGCGAAATAAGGAGAATGTAGAAAAAGCAACGAAGCGCCAGTTTGGCGGGAGAGATACCCCGAACGATGTCATGTGGCTGTTAAAATAATGTACCAATAAGATGAGACACTGGAAATATATTGTTATTGTGTTCCTTCTCTGTGCCGGTTGCCGTCAAGAGAAACCTAAAGAGATTACCCTCCTGCAGTTCAATATTTGGCAGGAGGGAACGATGATCGAAGGAGGATTCGCGAGTATCGTGAACCATATCGCTCGTCTGCAACCGGATTTTGTCACATTCAGCGAAGTACGCAACTATAACGATACGGATTTTATCGCTCGTCTGATTAATGCGCTATCGGAGGCGGACGTAACATACTACGGCGAACGAAGCGTAAGCACAGGAATTATATCCAGATATCCCATTTTGAAGCAAGAAGTCGTTTATCCACTGCAAAACGACCGGGGATCGGTATTGAAAGCCAGCTTTCTGGTTGAAGGAAGAGAAGTCGTTGTTTATTCGGCTCATCTGGACTGGCTCAACTGCTCCTCTTACCTCCCTCGCGGTTACGGAAGCAGCGATTGGAAGAAGCTACCTCTGCCAATTACGGAGATAGACTCCCTATTGGCCGACAACCGGGCATCTTTTCGCGATGACGAGATACGTGCCCTGCTCTCGGACGCTCAAAAGGAGCAGGACAAGGTCGTCCTGATCGGAGGCGATTTCAACGAGCCTTCCCATCTTGACTGGCAAGCCGATACGAAAAACATACGCGATCATCACGACGTCGTGATCGAATGGGACTGCTCGGCACTCTTATACTCCAACGGATTCGTCGATGCCTTCCGCGAGAAGTATCCCGATGCCGTCGACTATCCGGGCTTCACGTTTGCGGCGGATAATCCTGCGGCAAAGCTCGATCAATTAGTATGGTCTCCCGATGCCGATGATCGGGAACGCATCGATTTTATCTACTACCGTTCGGACCATACGATCGCACTGAAAGATATCCGGATAGTCGGACCGAGTGGTTCCATCCTTCGGGGAGAGCGCGCTCCCGATAGCGGTAAAGATACGTTTATCGAACCGATAGACGTATGGCCTACCGATCATAAAGCGCTACTCGCAACCTTCATCTTGCTTCCGGAAGGTTATAGTCAGACTGTAAAATAATAAATCAAAACGGATTGCAGAAATGTATAAATAGGTAAGCACAAAAGAAAAATAAAGAATCACCGTGTAAGCATAAAAATAGATCGACACCTTCAACTTGCCCAAAGCAATTATTAACTATTTTTGCATTGGTTCTCTTATCCCAAACATATAGCTTTGTATAATTTTAAAGCAGAATATCTTGGATAAAGTATAACAATTGTTGGACCGGCAAATAAAGCTTTTCAAGAAACAAAGACCGATTGTACAACTCTATCTGTTGTTTCTTGAAAAGTTTATAGCCTATTAAAATAATCATGAAATCAATAGCAAACGCTATCAGCAAAAAGAACAGAGATCGCAAATACAGGTATTTTAAAGAGAATATCGGGTTTACGTCCGACACAAAAGTGTTGGATGTAGGGTTTGCCAACCATGAATTCTCACCGATCGACAATTACTTGGAAAAGCATTATCCCTTTCGAGCGAATATAACGGCCCTCGGTGTAGGGGGCAAAGATGAGTTTACAAAGAACTATCCGGATGTCGAGGCCGTACTTTATGACGGAAAAGTTTTCCCTTTTGCGGACAAAACTTTCGACATCGGGTGGAGTAACGCTGTTATCGAACATGTCGGGGGAAAAGACAGACAACTTTTATTCCTGAAAGAATTACTGCGTACGTGTCGCACGGTTTATTTTACGACACCGAACGTTTATTTTCCTGTCGAACTGCACACCCGAACGCTGTTTCTACACTGGCTACCCAAGACTTTTTTCGACCGGTATTTAAGGCATATCGGGAAATCATGGGCAGCAGGAGACTATATGTACTTATTGTCGAAGAGACGAATCATGGATTTGTGTCGGGAGGCGGGTGCTCAAAACGTCATCATCAAAGGAAACCGTCTTTTCGGATTTGTGATGGATTACAGTGTCATGATAACATAATTTGAAAGAGAAAAATTATTTTTGCAGCTCGATTATGTAACCGTTTATAAGACTGTTTGACTATGGCTGAAGAAATAATCATTCATCAGGGAGGGAAGTCGGAGAAGTATAAAACGTTGCTGCCGCAGATGCGGGGCTTGCTTTCGGGAGAGTCTGACAGGGTGGCCAATATGGCCAATTTTGTGGCCGCTCTCCAAACGACGTTCGGCTTCTTCTGGGTTGGTTTTTATGTCGTGCGTGAAGAAGAGTTGGTGTTAGCGCCTTTTCAAGGGCCGGTAGCTTGCACGCGTATCCGTCACGGAAAAGGGGTGTGTGGCACCGCTTGGAAAGAACGGTGCACGCTGGTGGTCGACGATGTGGATGCTTTTCCCGGACATATCGCATGCAGTTCCGCCTCGAAATCGGAGATCGTTGTTCCGATGATACGCGACGGTGAAGTCGTGGCGGTGCTCGATATCGACAGCGACGAGTATGCGACGTTCGACAACGTCGACGTGGTCTGGCTGGAGAAGCTCGTACAAGCTTTCCCGTGGTAACGTCTCTTCGCTGAATCGGGGAAGAGGGTGTGTCAAAATGCAATGTTTGGGCACACCCTCTTTAGGTGTGTAAGAATGGGTAAAAAGCAAGGCGCTAAGGATGAGGGTGAGGGAGCATACTAAGGTATGTGACCGAGCTCTCATTCCGCAAGCAACGAAGCAGTTTGCCCGTTATGACACACCGCCATAAAAAGAAGCAGGTCGTTTTGTTCTACAACCGACTTGCACTATCTTTGCACGCTCAAAAGCAACCGGATCATGTTTTATTACGAAGCAGATATAGAGAAAGTCCTTTCCGGACAGCCCTTCCCGTTGATTTCGGAAACAGCCGACGAGCTGGGGCTGGAAACATACGTCATCGGCGGTTATGTGCGCGACATTTTCCTGCGCCGTCCGTCGAAAGACATTGACGTGGTGACGGTCGGGAGCGGCATCGAGCTGGCCAAGGCTGTTGCGAAACGGTTAGGCAGAAAGGCTCATCTGTCGGTATTTAAAAATTTCGGTACGGCACAGGTGAAGCACGGCAGGCTGGAGCTGGAGTTCGTCGGGGCACGCAAAGAGTCGTACCGGCGAGACAGTCGCAAGCCGATTGTCGAAGACGGAACTCTCGAAGATGATCAAAATCGCCGTGATTTTACGATCAACGCCTTGGCGTTGTGTCTGAACGGCGATCGCTACGGCGAGCTGGTCGATCCCTTCGGCGGATTAGATGATCTGGAAAACCTGCGCATCGTAACGCCTCTCGACCCGGACACGACGTTCAGCGACGACCCGTTGCGCATGATGCGCGCCGTGCGTTTTGCATCGCAACTCGGATTCTTTATCGATCCCGATACGTTCGACGCCATCACGCGCAACAGGGAACGTATCGGTATCATCTCGAAAGAGCGTATCGCCGACGAGCTGAATAAGATCGTGCTGTCGCCCAAGCCTTCGATCGGGTTCGAACTGCTCGACAAATGCGGATTGCTGGAGCTGATCTTCCCCGAACTGTGTGCCCTCAAAGGCGTCGAAACGAAAGAAGGCATCGGGCATAAGGATAATTTCGCTCATACGCTGATGGTACTCGACCGGCTGAGTCGTACGACGAACGATTTGTGGCTGCGCTGGTCAGCCTTGCTGCACGACATTGCCAAGCCGGCTGTCAAACGTTTTGACAACCGTCTCGGCTGGACGTTCCACAACCATAATTTCATCGGCGAAAAAATGGTACCCGGCATCTTCCGGCGAATGAAACTGCCGATGAACGAGAAGATGAAATACGTACAGAAACTTGTTTCGCTGCACATGCGCCCAATCAGTCTGGCAGACGATGAGGTGACCGACTCGGCCATCCGGCGATTACTCTTCGAGGCCGGCGATGATGTGGACGACCTGATGAAACTCTGCGAAGCGGATATCACGAGCAAGAACCCCGAAAAAGTGCGCCGTTTCCTGAATAATTTCCGTCTGGTACGTGAGAAGATGGCGCAGATCGAGGAAAAAGACCGGGTACGGAACTTTCAGCCGCCCGTTTCGGGCGAGGAGATTATGGCGACGTTCGGCCTACCGCCCTCGCAGCCTGTCGGAGTGCTCAAGGAAGCGATTAAAAACGCGATCCTCGACGGGGTCATCCCCAACGAGTACGAGGCCGCGGTACGTTTCATGCACGAGAAAGCTGCCAAGATGGGGCTTTCACGTGTTTAGCCGATCCACGTTCTTTACCCCTTTGACTGTCCGGATTTTCTTCGTCAGCATGTTCAGCGCCGAAGTATCTTTGACCATCACGGTGAAGTTGCCCTGAAACAGTCCGTCGACCGAATCGATCTGGAGCGAACGTAACGAAACACCGTCTTCCTTACCGATAACCGACGTGATATTCGTCACGATCCCAATATCGTCGTTCCCGATAATCCGCAACGTAACCGCGTATCCGTCGGTTCCTTTGCCGCTCCAGCGCGCCTGAATGACACGGTACCCGAACTTGCTGAACATCTCCTGCGCATTCGGACAGTTCGTGCGGTGAATCTTGATGCCGCGTGTGGAGACGAATCCGAAGATCGGATCGCCGAAGATCGGATTACAGCATTTCGACAACTTGTATTCGATACCCGTCAGATCTTTGTCGATGACAAGTACATCCTGATGCGAAGAGATCGTTTCGGCCTCCGTCGTCGTGATATACTCTTCCGCACTTCGATTCTCCATGTGTTCGGCTGCTTCTCGCTCTTTCCGTCCGAAATCGAGGTAATCGTCGATGATTTTGTTCACGTCCGATTTCCCTTCGGCCAGATGGATGTAGAAGTCGGTCACCGTCTTGAAACCGCTCTTTTTGATATAACGCATCAGCAGGGCTTCTTCTACCTCGATCTTCCGGTTCTTAAAACGTCGCTGCAACGATTCCTTCGCATATTCGACGGCCTTGGCCGATTCTTCGCGCAAAGCCTGTTTGATTTTCGAACGCGCTTTCGAGGTCGTCACGAACGAGAGCCAGTCACGCTTCGGTGTCTGGGTCTGAGAGGTGACGACTTCGACCGAGTCGCCGTTACGCAACAGGTGACGAATCGACACGTTCTTGCCGTTCACTTTCCCCGACACGCACCGACTGCCCACCTTCGAATGAATGGCAAAAGCAAAATCGAGCACCGTGGCGCCTTTTCCCAGTTTAATAAGCTCGCCGGTGGGGGTGAACACGTAAATCTCGTCTTGATAGAGGTCCATCCGGAACTCCTTCATCATATCCATCGGGTTCGACGTCTGGGTCTCGAGCATCGCGCGGACATCGCTCAGGAACTCGTCTAACCCATGCTCTTCCTTGATTCCTTTGTACTTCCAGTGCGCGGCCAACCCGCGTTCGGCCACCTCGTCCATGCGGCGTGTCCGTATCTGCACTTCGACCCACCGGTTCTTCGGCCCGAGGACCGTGATATGCAAACTCTCGTAGCCGTTGCTCTTAGGAACGGAAATCCAGTCCTTCATCCGTTTGGGATTCGGCTGATACATATCGGTAATGATCGAGAACACCTGCCAACACTCCGAACGTTCTTTGTCGAGCGGCGAGTCGAGAATGACACGGATGGCAAACAAATCGTAGATTCCTTCGAAATCGATGTTTTGTTTCCTCAGTTTATTATTGATCGAGTGGATGGACTTCGTGCGACCTTTGATGTCGAATTTCAGCCCCGACGCTTCGAGTTTCTCCTGTACGGGTCGGATGAATTCGGCAATATATTCGTCGCGCGAACGTTTCGTCTCGTTCAGCTTCGTTTTGATGTACTGATACTTTTTCGGATCGATGTATTTCAACGACAAATCCTCCAACTCGCTCTTGATGGTATAGAGACCGAGTCGATGCGCCAGCGGCGCGTAAAGATACGACACCTCCGTAGCCAATCGGATGCGATCCTTATCGTCCCTGATCTGCTTGCCCATACGCATCATGCAAAGACGGTCGGCAATCATGATCAGGATGACGCGCACGTCTTCGGCAAACGAGAAGAGCAGGTGATGAAAGTTCTCGGAGTTGACGGCCGTATTACGGGCATAGAGGTCGGAGGTCTTCAGCAGACGGCGAATCATCAGCGCCACCTCGTCGTCGAAGGTACGTTCTACCTCATCGAGCGTGACAGCCTCTTTCATGACCGGCCGATAAAGTAACAGAGCGATGACGGACGTCCGTTTCAGTCCGATATCTCTCGTCGCGATCAGCGCCGTGTTGATATTGCGCAACAAACCGTTGATTCCGTTGCGGTCGCGTCCGTAACAGTCGAGTGCGACGACCCTTCTCATCAGGCTTTTCATCTTCGGCGCGTCCTCTTTCTGCAGGCAATACGACAAATGTGAAAATAACAGACGATAGGTCGTGAAAAACTCTTTCTTCTCCTCCGGCGTAAAAAAGGGCGTTGTCTTATCCATAACGATGAGTCTGTAAATTCGTAAAAATAATGATTCGGATCAGGATCCGATATGGCCGGTGCGACCGGCAACGCGCTCCTCTCAGTCGAGCAGCGCAAGCATCTGTTCGTAGGTGAAGCCGCGGAAATCGGGAATCACGAGGTCGCACAGCCCTTCGATGGCTTCGGCCGGGTTCGTCGTAGCCAGCCCGACCACCTTCATACCCGCCCGGCGCCCCGACTCGATCCCGTGAAACGAATCTTCAAAAACGATGCAGTTCTCCGGCACCGTACCGCACGTCTCGGCAGCCAGCAGATAAGCGTCGGGAGCGGGTTTCGACCGGACAAACATCTCGGCCGTGAGGATATGCTCGAAAATCTGCCCCAACTCCGGATGAGCCCGGTGAACATGCGTCATCTTGGCTTGGTCCGAACTTGTCACCACTGCCATACGCACCCCGTTTCGTTGCAATACTTCTATAAGCATTTCGATCCCCGGAATATAATCGTAGCGCATGGCGCTCTCGAACTCCGCCAAACGGTCGAGAATCAATTGCTGCGCTTCGCGCTGATCCTTGAAATACTTCTCGAAGATCTGTATCAGCGTTTGCCCCTTGATAATGCTCCCGAAGTCGGGTATATCGGGTTGAAGTATCGGCGCCAGTTCTTTCCAGAAACGTGTATAATGCGTTTCGGTGTCGAAAATAACCCCATCCAGATCGAACAGGGCGGCTATCGGTTTCGTTTTGTCCATCTTAATCACGTTTTCGCGTAAAATCCGAGTACAAAGATATTATTTTCCGAACGGAAAAGGCGCAAATAAACGTAAAGTGAAAAATGAAGAGTGAAAATGAAGCCCTGCGGGTGTTGAGATATTTAGTTGTTGATTCGTTGGCCCTGTCATGTCCTGAAAAAAGTTGACAGAAAAATATCGGACAAAATGACAAAAAGA
>NZ_JAUMYS010000041.1 GCF_030528505.1 Tannerella sp. | reverse complement strand
ATATATTTGCGTTGATTTGCGCCATTCGCGTAATTTGCGTTCGGACAATACAACACAAAAGGCGGTGTGTCATAACGGGCAAACTGCTTCGTTGCTTGCGGAATGAGAGCTCGGTCACATACCTTAGTATGCTCCCTCACCCTCATCCTTAGCGCCTTGCTTTTTACCCATTCTTACACACCTAAAGAGGGTGTGCCCAAATATTGCATTTTGACACACCCTCCTACATTAACCATTGACAATTATAATTCAGGCTTTCAGCCCTCCGCCGAGGGGTGGCTTTTTCCCCAACGCTTCGCTGCGCTCCACATTGGGCTGAATTAATGCGCCCCTGCGGGGCTGTTTTTCAATCGTTAATTGTCAGTTGTTAATGGTTATTTTCCGGGTACATCATTCGGCGGGTACCACGCATGACAATTGACAATTAACAATTAATATGTCTTGTCCTGGAAAAATTTGCATCGGCGGGCAAAAAAAGCGATCTTTGTCCGTCATTTATCATCCCGGAATGAAGGTTTGTATTGCAGAAAAGCCCAGTGTGGCGCGCGAGATTGCCGAAGTGCTCGGAGCCCGGACAAGGAGAGAAGGCTATATCGAGGGGAACGGTTATCAGGTGTCGTGGACATACGGCCATCTCTGCACCCTCAAAGAACCGCACGATTATACGCCCGAATGGAAATCGTGGCGTTTGCAGTCGCTGCCCATGATTCCTCCGCGGTTCGGTATCAAACTGATCCCGAGCGAAAGCTACGAGAAGCAGTTCCGTATTCTCGAAGGATTGATCCGGAATGCCGAGGCGGTCATCAACTGCGGGGATGCCGGTCAGGAAGGGGAGCTGATTCAGCGCTGGGTGATGCAGAAAGCCGGTTGCCGTTGTCCGGTTTATCGGCTGTGGATTTCGTCGCTGACGGAAGACGCCATCCGCGAAGGATTCAAAAACCTCAAAGACCAGTCCGAATATCAACACCTCTACGAGGCGGGTCTCTCGCGTGCCATCGGCGACTGGCTGCTCGGAATGAATGCCACGCGCCTCTATACGCTTCGTTACGGGCAAAACAAACAGGTGCTTTCCATCGGACGCGTGCAGACTCCTACGCTGGCGCTCATCGTGAAACGGCAAAAGGAGATCGAAGACTTCAAGCCGGAGCCTTACTGGGAACTGAAAACGATATACCGCGAAACTACTTTTGCCGCTACGCAAGGCAAATTCACCCGAAAAGAAGAGGGGCAGGCGCTGTTGGAAACAGTAACCGACCGGCCGTTCGTCATCACCGGTGTGACGAAAAAGAAAGGGAAGGAAGCGCCTCCGCGCCTGTTCGATCTGACTTCGTTACAGGTAGAATGCAACCGGAAATTCGCGTTCTCGGCCGAAGATACGTTGAAACTCATTCAGTCTCTGTATGAAAAAAAGGTGACGACTTATCCGCGTGTCGATACGACCTTTCTGAGCGATGATCTCTACCCGAAGATCCCGAATATGCTGAAAGGACTGGCTGATTATGCGAGTCTTACGGCTCCGCTACTCTCGGCTCCGCTACGGAAAAGCAAAAAAGTGTTCGATAACACCAAAGTGACCGATCACCACGCCATCGTGCCTACCGGCGTGTCGCCGCGCAACCTGACGGACCCTGAGCGGAAGGTCTACGATCTGGTGGCGCGCCGCTTTATCGCCGCGTTCTACCCCGATTGTGAGCTTTCTACGACGACGGTTCTGGGCGAGGTGGAGAAGGTGGGCTTTAAAGCAACCGGCAAACAGATCCTGAAACCGGGGTGGCGCGTCGTCTTTGAGAAAGAAGCGCAGGACACGATGGAAGGAGAACAGCCTTCATCGGAGGAGGAGAGTGTGCTGCCCGACTTTGTGAAAGGAGAAAGCGGGCCGCATCAACCGGATTTTGCGGAGAAATGGACTACCCCGCCCAAGCCTTATACCGAGGCGACTTTGCTCCGTGCGATGGAAACGGCCGGGAAATTCGTCGAAGATGAAGCGTTGCGCGATGCTCTCAAAGAGAACGGTATTGGTCGCCCTTCTACGCGTGCGGCGATCATCGAGACGCTTTTCAAACGCAACTACATCCGTAAAGAGCGTAAGAGCCTGTCGGCCACGGCGACGGGAGTCGAACTGATCGGAATCATTCGCGACGAGCTGCTTAAAAGTGCCGAACTGACAGGGCAATGGGAAAAGAAGCTGCGTCAGATCGAGCAGGGCGCTTATCAGGCCGAAGCGTTTCTCGACGAGTTGAAACAGATGGTCGGGCAGATTGTGCGGAACGTTCGTACCGATCGTGCCACAACGACGATTACGATTGATGAAACGGCTTTCAAGCCCAAACAGGAAAAGAAGGCAAAAGCTTCCGGGAAAGAAAAACCGGCGAAAGCGAAGCGAAAGAAACCGGCGACTATGGCTCAGAATACGGCACCGGACACCGGTTCACCTGTTTGTCCGATTTGCGGGAAAGGAACGTTGCTGCGCGGGAAAACGGCCTACGGATGCTCCGAATATAAAAGCGGCTGCACGTTTCGCCTGTCTTACGAAGAACATGGAAAAGACCTGAGCGATGAAGCATTGAATGCCGTCGTGCGGAAACAATCGTCCCGGCCCTCGATCATAAGGAAAGAAACAGACGATTCTGTATCAGGGATTGAGTTCTTTTAGCTTCGTCTTCAATTCCTGACGGGCAAAGAAGATACGGCTCTTCACCGTGCCCAAAGGGATGTGCAGCGCCTCGGCGATTTCGTGGTAGCGATAGCCGCTCACATACATCGAGAAAGGCGCTTTTAGCTCTTCGTTCAGCGCGTTGATGGCTGCCGTAATCTCTTGAAGCTGGCATGCGCCGTCGGGCGTGTCGAAGCTTGAATCGTTTGCCACATTCAGGTTATATAAATCGATATCCTGCTCAACAACGGTCTGCGTACGCAACACACGATGATAATTATTGATAAAGATATTGCGCATCACGGTCAACACCCAACCCTTGAAATTCCGGTTGTCCGCATATTTCTCCCGATTGTCTAAAACCTTGAGCGACGTCTCCTGCAACAAATCCTGTGCGTCCTCACGATTGGCAGTCAACATCAATGCGAAATTCATCATATTCTCCTGCATGCCCAATAGTTTTTTCTGAAACTGTGATGTGTTCATTGTCATTTTCTTCTAACAATTATCGGTTGCAAACATAGATCATTTTTCGAGCAAATCTTCCCGGCTTTGTTTTTATTAACGTATTTGAGGGCGTTTTAGTTTTTTTTGGATAGTCTGAGGTGGTCATTTTATAGAATGTCATCCGAGCAAATCGGCCGATCCGAACGAGAGAGGGAGTAAAGATTCGGCCGAGTCGAGCTGGCAAAACTCTGAACGTCCACACATCCAGACCTGTATCGGGCGCTGGTAACGCTGCTCTGTCTCTAGCAGAACCTGACGGCAGGCTCCGCACGGACTGATTTTCTCCTGGATTTCCCCGTCTTTCAAGGCTACGAGGAAAAGCGCTTTTACCGGCAGGTCGGGATATTGGGCTCCGGCGGCAAACAACGTCGTTCGCTCAGCGCAAAGTCCCGACGGGTAAGCCGCATTCTCCTGATTGCTGCCCGAAACGAACGTGCCGTCCTCCAGCACGGCTACCGCACCGACCTGAAAACACGAATACGGCGCGTACGCTTTCTTTGCCGCTTCGATGGCCGCCGCCATCCATCGCTTTTCATCATCGCCCAGATCGGCTATCCGTCCGCGATGCACACGTATTTCTACCTTTTGAATCTTTTCCATGAAAATGTCGTTCTTGTGTTACGTTGTCGGCAAATGTACAGAATAATATTGGATATTCAAATGGCGGTGTGTCATAACGGGCGAACGGTTTCGTTGTTTGCGGAATGAGAGTTCGGTCACATTCGTTCGTATGCTCCCTCGCTCTCTTCCTTAGCGTCCCCCCTCAATTTCCCCCTTTCTTACACTCCTAAAGAGGGTGTGCCCAAACATGGCGTTTTGATACATCCTTACATACGCGGCTACACGAGGCTTACGCGGTCTTTTTAGATAATTAACAGAGCGAAAACGGTAAGTCTCGGCGGAAGCCGTATCTTTGCGCCCGAATTGGACGTGGATAGATTTGTATGGCTTGCAACCACGGGAAAAAATGCTAAAAAATAAAGATTCTTCCCTGCCGTTCGGCTACGCGGTTCCATCCTGAACGTTCGGTTCGTAATAATATGTTTTATTTTTAATGTATCAATAATGAGTTATTTATTTACCTCCGAATCGGTGTCTGAAGGACACCCCGATAAGGTAGCCGATCAAATTTCGGATGCCTTGCTGGATGAATTTTTGGCGTATGACAAAGATTCGAAAGTCGCGTGCGAAACGCTGGTGACGACCGGACAGGTTGTGCTGGCAGGAGAAGTAAAATCGAAAGCCTACGTCGATGTGCAGGATGTGGCTCGCCGGGTAATCGAGCAAATCGGTTATACGAAAAGCGAGTATCAGTTCGAGGCCAAGTCGTGTGGCGTGTTATCGGCCATTCACGAACAGAGCGGCGACATCAACCGTGGTGTGGAACGCTCCGATCCTTACGAACAGGGCGCCGGCGATCAGGGCATGATGTTCGGATACGCGACGAATGAAACGGCAAATTATATGCCGCTCGCGTTAGACCTTTCGCACAGCTTGTTGCTTGAACTGGCGGCTATTCGTAAAAATGAGATCGAGAAGATGCCGTACCTTCGTCCCGACGCGAAGAGTCAGGTGACGATCGAATACGACGACCACGGTAAACCGTTGCGTATCGATACGATTGTTGTCTCTACCCAGCACGACGAGTTTATTACGGCCGGCAACGGTCGCTCGCAGGAAGAGGCCGACGCTGCCATGCAGCAGAGAATCGCCGAAGATGTGAAAACCATTCTTATTCCGCGTGTTAAGGCTCAATATCCCGAGCATGTACAGGCTCTATTCAACGATCAGATCAAGTATTTCGTCAATCCGACGGGTAAGTTCGTAATTGGCGGACCTCACGGCGATACGGGGCTGACGGGCCGTAAGATCATCGTCGACACGTATGGCGGTAAAGGCGCACACGGCGGTGGCGCTTTCTCGGGTAAAGACCCTTCGAAAGTCGATCGCTCGGCTGCTTATGCGGCGCGTCATATCGCCAAGAATCTCGTAGCGGCGGGGGTTGCCGATGAGATACTGGTGCAAGTTTCGTATGCCATCGGTGTGAATAAGCCGATGAATATCTTTGTGAATACGTTTGGACGGTCGAATGTGAAAATCAGTGACGGAGAAATCGCCGGCAAGATTTGGGAGCTCTTCGATATGCGCCCCAAGGCCATTGAGGATCGTCTGAAACTGCGTCATCCGATTTATCTGGAAACGGCTTCGTACGGACATATGGGACGTACCCCTCAGACCGTTCGAAAAACATTCCATTCGCGCTATAACGTAGAGCCGGTAGTTTGCGATGTGGAGCTGTTTACTTGGGAAAAACTTGATTATACGGACAAGGTCAAAGCAGCCTTTGGTCTTTAAAACAAGTCGATGATGTAAATCATAAAGAGCTGTTTCGGAAAAGGAGACAGCTCTTTTATTTTATAGGTGAAACGTCCGTTTTCGCGAAATCCGGGTGGTGTACACTTTCTATCCGATAAAGAAATGTTGTTGGCTGCGTACGGAGTCCCAAAGGCGTTTACATTAATATATATATTATTATCAGGAATCTTTGCCATATTTGCCGGAAGCGTATCGGGTTTTCGGAAGTTTGTTTGACGGTCGGATTTGCATCCATAGAAGGTCTTCTTCCTTTTGTGAAGATTCGTTGGGTCGAAGAAAAGCATTGAAATCCAATTTTTTTTGAGGAAATGCTTGTCGGATAAAAAAAAGTCCGTATCTTTGCAACCCGAATTTGGAAAAGTGTAAACAAATATAATAGTGTTTAAATAGTAGAAAAATGCCTACAATTCAGCAATTAGTAAGAAAAGGAAGGGAGACGTTGGCGGTGAAAGGTAAGTCGCCTGCACTTGATGCGTGTCCTCAAAGAAGAGGTGTTTGCGTGCGTGTGTATACGACTACGCCGAAGAAGCCGAATTCCGCGATGCGTAAAGTAGCCCGTGTTCGTTTGACGAATCACAAAGAGGTGAACTCGTATATTCCCGGAGAAGGTCATAACTTGCAGGAACACTCGATTGTGATGGTGCGTGGCGGCCGTGTGAAAGATTTGCCAGGTGTACGTTATCATATCGTGCGTGGGACATTGGATACGGCCGGAGTCGCCGGACGTACGCAGCGTCGTTCGAAGTATGGGGCAAAACGTCCGAAGGCGGGTGCCGCGAAGAAGTAATTTTTTTTGATAAAGAGAGAAGAGTTTACAAGTTAGAAATTTTATAATCGGTTTTTAGTTATTGGGGTAAAAGAGATTGATGATGAGGGTTGAGTAAATGGTTCGGAGGAACCGTTGAAGACAGTAAATATCAACAACCAAGAACAAGAACGAAAATTCTGAAAACAAAATGAGAAAATCAAAGCCTAAAAAACGGCAGGTCCTCCCGGATCCTGTCTATGGTGATGTTCGGGTTACAAAGTTTGTAAACCATTTGATGTACGACGGTAAGAAGACCGTTTCGTATGAGATATTCTATTCCGCATTGGAGCGTGTGAAAGCCAAGATGCCGAATGAAGAAAAGTCAGCGCTCGAAATTTGGAAAGCAGCGCTCGAGAATATAACTCCTCAGGTCGAAGTAAAGTCCCGCCGTGTAGGTGGTGCTACTTTTCAGGTGCCGACCGAGATCCGCCCGGATCGTAAGGAGTCCATTTCAATGAAAAATTTAATAGAGTACGCTCGCAAACGTGGCGGAAAATCCATGTCTGAGAAGTTGAGTGCTGAAATCGTAGATGCGTTCAACAGTCAGGGCGGTGCCTTCAAACGTAAGGAAGATATGCATCGTATGGCCGAAGCTAACCGTGCTTTTGCTTATTTCCGCTTTTAATGTTTAATGAGAGAAGAAGATGAGCAAAGCAGATGCAATATTGAAAAATACGCGTAATATCGGCATTATGGCCCATATCGACGCGGGAAAAACGACCACTTCGGAACGTATTTTGTTTTATACCGGTCTGACGCATAAAATCGGTGAGGTACACGATGGTGCCGCTACGATGGACTGGATGGAACAGGAGCAGGAGCGCGGCATCACGATTACTTCGGCTGCCACCACGACGTTCTGGAATTACAACAATGAGAGATTTAAAATTAACTTGATAGACACTCCGGGTCACGTAGACTTTACGGTTGAGGTAGAACGCTCTCTCCGTATTCTCGATGGCGCGGTAGCCGCATTTTGTGCCGTGGGCGGGGTAGAACCCCAGTCGGAAACGGTGTGGCGTCAGGCTGACAAATACAATGTGCCGCGTATCGGATACGTAAACAAGATGGATCGTTCGGGAGCAAACTTCTTCGAGGTGGTTCGTCAGGTGCGTGACGTGTTGGGAGCAACTCCCTGTCCGATTCAGATTCCGATCGGTGCCGAAGAAAACTTTAAAGGTGTGATCGATCTCGTGACCATGAAGGCGATTTTTTGGCACGATGAAACGATGGGAGCCAAATATGAGGTCGAAGAAATTCCGTCCGAACTGTTGGCCGAGGCGCAGGAATGGCGCGATAAAATGCTTGAAGCCGTAGCCGAGTGTGATGACACGGTGATGGAAAAATATTTTGACGATCCTTCGACGATTACGGAGGATGAGCTTCGTGTTGCCATCCGTAAGGGTACAATTGACATGAAGATCAATCCGATGATCTGCGGTTCGTCGTTTAAGAATAAAGGAGTGCAGACGTTGCTCGATGCCGTTTGCTCTTATTTACCGAGCCCGGATGATACGGCGGCTGTCACAGGACATGATCCGCGTAATCCGGATGTTACCATCGAGCGTAAACCGACTCCCGAAGAGCCGCTTACGGCTTTGGCGTTTAAGATCGCTACAGACCCGTATGTAGGTCGTCTGTGCTATTTCCGCGTATACTCGGGCGAAATGGAGGCCGGATCGTATGTGCTGAATACGCGTTCCGAAAAGAAAGAGCGTATTTCGCGTCTGTTCCAGATGCACTCGAACAAGCAGAACCCGATGGAGAAAATCGGCTGTGGTGATATCGGTGCCGGAGTAGGCTTTAAAGATATTCGTACCGGCGATACGCTGTGTGACGAAAATAATCCGATCACGCTCGAATCAATAGAGTTCCCTGATCCGGTGATCGGTGTGGCCGTAGAGCCGAAGACACAGAAAGACCTCGATAAACTCGGAGCCGGATTGGCCAAGTTGGCAGAAGAGGACCCGACTTTCCGTGTGGAAACGAACGAAGAAACCGGTCAGACCGTGATTCGTGGTATGGGCGAGCTTCACCTCGAAATTATCGTAGACCGTCTGCGTCGCGAGTTCAAGGTAGAATGTAACCAGGGACGTCCTTTGGTATCGTACAAAGAAGCGATTACGCAGTCTGTCGAACTGCGCGAAGTATATAAGAAACAGACAGGTGGCCGTGGTAAGTTTGCTGACATTATTGTTCGTATCGAACCGGCAGACGAAGATTTCGAAGGTCATTTGCAATTCGTCGACGAAGTGAAGGGCGGAAACGTGCCTAAAGAGTTCATTCCTTCCGTACAGAAAGGATTTGATAAAGCGATGACGAATGGTGTATTGGCCGGCTACCCGTTGGATAAACTGAAAGTGACGTTGATCGACGGATCGTTCCACCCGGTTGACTCCGACCAGTTGTCGTTCGAGATTTGTGCTATTCAGGCCTTCAAGAGTGCGGCGGAAAAGGCCGGTCCTGTCCTGATGGAGCCGATCATGAAACTGGAAGTTGTTACGCCCGAAGAAAACATGGGAGATGTGATTGGCGACTTGAACAAGCGTCGCGGTCAGGTGGAAGGTATGGAGTCGAGCCGTACGGGAACCCGTATTGTCAAAGCGAAAGTTCCGTTGGCCGAAACATTCGGTTATGTGACGGCTTTGCGTACGATCACGTCCGGTCGCGCTACTTCGTCCATGCAGTTCTCGCACTATGCACAGGTATCGTCGTCAATTGCCAAGCAGGTGCTGACCGAAGTACAAGGGCGGGTTGATTTAGTCAAATAATATTAGAAACTAACGATATGAGCCAAAAAATCAGAATTAAATTGAAATCTTACGATTATTCGCTGGTCGACAAGTCGTCCGAGAAAATCGTCAAGACTGTGAAGGCTACCGGAGCGGTCGTAAGCGGACCTATTCCGCTGCCGACTCACAAACGGATTTTTACCGTTAACCGCTCGACATTCGTGAACAAAAAGTCACGCGAGCAGTTTGAACTGTCGTCTTACAAACGTTTGATAGACATTTACAGCTCGACAGCCAAAACGGTAGATGCTTTGATGAAGCTGGAATTGCCCAGCGGAGTGGAAGTAGAGATTAAAGTGTAAAATTAAAAACAAAGTGAAATGCCAGGATTATTAGGAAAAAAAATCGGAATGACATCCGTATTCAGTGCCGAGGGAAAGAATC
This sequence comes from Tannerella sp., assembly GCF_030528505.1. Classification (GTDB taxonomy): domain Bacteria; phylum Bacteroidota; class Bacteroidia; order Bacteroidales; family Tannerellaceae; genus Tannerella. Next base: position 18,257 of record NZ_JAUMYS010000041.1, on the reverse strand, counting down.
TTCCATGCACTGTTATCGAAGTAGGTCCTTGTGTGGTTACCCAGATTAAGACAATGGAAAAGGACGGCTATGAGGCAATTCAGTTGGGCTTTCAGGAAAAGAAAGAAAAGCATACGACGAAGCCGGAAGCCGGTCATTTCAAAAAAGCAGGCGTAGCCCCGCAGCGACACTTGGCCGAGTTCAAGAATTTTGATGCCGAGTATAAACTCGGAGATGTACTTACGGTAGACTTTTTGAATGACGCCTCCTTCGTAGATGTGATCGGTACATCGAAAGGAAAAGGATTTCAGGGAGTCGTGAAACGCCACGGTTTTGGTGGTGTAGGCCAGACCACGCATGGACAGCACAATCGTGCGCGTAAACCGGGTGCTATTGGCGCCTGTTCGTATCCGGCGAAGGTCTTCAAAGGTACACGCATGGGTGGACAAATGGGGAACGTGCGCGTAACGGTTCAAAACCTCGAAGTGATCAAAGTGATGCCGGAGAACAATTTGCTGTTAGTAAAAGGTTCTATTCCCGGAGCAAAAGGTTCAATCGTATTAATTGAGAAGTAAGGCAATGAAACTAAACGTATTTAACAGAAAAGGGGAAGAAACCGGCAGAACGGTTGAACTCAGCGATGCAGTGTTTGGTATTGAGCCGAATGATCATGCGATCTATTTGGATGTGAAACAATATATGGCGAATAACCGCCAAGGGACACATAAATCGAAAGAAAGAAGCGAAGTATCCGGAAGTACCCGCAAGCTTATTCGCCAGAAAGGTAGTGGCGGAGCTCGTCGGGGGGATATCAATTCGCCGGTGTTGGTCGGTGGAGGCCGTGTATTCGGTCCCAGACCGCGTGATTACAGTTTCAAGCTGAACAAGAAAGTAAAAGCTTTGGCACGTCGCTCGGCTCTTTCGTATAAAGCAAAAGAAAATTCGATCATGGTGGTTGAAGACTTTACGATGGATACCCCGAAAACGAAAGACTTCCTTTCGATGTTGAAAGTCTTGAAATTGGATGGGAAGAAGATGCTGCTGGTTTTGCCGGAAAGCAATCATTTCGTATCTTTGTCGGCTCGTAATCTGCCGCGTGCGAAGGTCGTAGCTGCGTCGGATTTGAATACATATAAGGTGATGGATGCTGCGAGCCTGGTGCTTACGGAGCAATCTGTTGCTGTCATTGAGAAACTTTTAAACGCATAAGGAGGTAAAAAGATGGGAATTATCATTAAGCCGATCGTGACCGAGAAGCAGACTGCTGTTACGGATAAGAAGCCTAACCGCTTTGGTTTCCGTGTTGCTCCGGATGCGAATAAATTACAGATAAAGAAGGCTGTTGAAGAGATGTATAACGTAAGCGTAGAGAGCGTGAACACGATGAATTATTCGGGAAAGCGCAAGAGCCGTTATACAAAATCCGGCATCATCAACGGAAAACAGGCAGCCTATAAGAAAGCAATTGTAACATTGAAAGAAGGAGAAGTCATCGACTTTTTCAGTAACATTTGATAGGAAATGGGAATACGTAAATTAAAGCCCACATCACCGGGGCAAAGACACAAAGTTATCGGTGCATTTGATAAGATCACTGCAAGTACACCGGAGAAGTCTCTCGTAGTCGGGAAAAAGAGAACGGGCGGCCGTAACAACACCGGAAAAATGACGATGCGTTATATCGGTGGCGGTCACAAGCGTCGTTTTCGTTTTATTGACTTCAAGAGAAGCAAAGATGGCGTTCCTGCAACCGTGAAATCGATTGAGTACGATCCGAACCGGACATCTCGTATCGCGCTGTTGTATTATGCTGACGGAGAAAAGAGTTACATCGTGGCTCCGAATGGTTTGGAAGTAGGCCAGACAGTGATGTCCGGAAAGGATGCAACGCCGGAAGTCGGCAATGCTTTGCCGATGCAGAGCATCCCTGTCGGTACGATTATTCATAACATCGAACTTCGTCCGGGACAAGGAGCGAAGTTGGTTCGTTCGGCTGGTGCATTTGCTCAGCTGACATCGAAAGAAGGTGATTATGCCATCATCAAGATGCCTTCGGGTGAAACCCGCAAGATATTGTCGGCATGTAAAGCGACTGTAGGTAGCGTAGGCAACTCGGACCATGCATTGGAGAAATCCGGAAAAGCAGGACGCTCGAGATGGCTTGGCCGTCGTCCGCACAACCGTGGTGTCGTGATGAACCCGGTAGATCACCCGATGGGTGGTGGTGAAGGACGCGCCTCCGGAGGTCTTCCTCGTTCTCGCAAAGGCTTATATGCTAAGGGTATGAAGACGAGAGCACCGAAGAAACCGTCTTCCAAATATATCATTGAAAGAAGAAAGAAGTAAAATGATTAATTGAAAAACTATGAGTCGTTCGTTAAAAAAAGGTCCATATATCAATGTGAAATTGGAAAAGAAAGTCTTGGCGATGAATGAGTCGGGTAAGAAGACGGTGATAAAAACGTGGGCAAGAGCGTCAATGATATCTCCGGACTTTGTAGGACATACGATTGCTGTGCATAATGGGAACAAGTTTATTCCCGTATTCATCACCGAAAATATGGTGGGTCACAAGCTGGGAGAATTTTCACCGACGCGTATATTCCGTGGCCATGCTGGAAACAAGAAGTAAGAAAATGAAAAAAGTAAAATAAATGGGCAGAAGAAAGAAAATATCAGCAGAAGCCAGAAAGGAAGCCTTGAAAAGCGTATCTTTCGCGAAATTGCGCAATGTGCCGAGTTCACCGCGTAAAATGCGTCTGGTAGTCGATATGATTCGCGGCATGGAGGTGTTTAGGGCACTGGGTGTCTTGAGATTCTCCAATAAAGACGCAGCTACACCGGTAGAGAAGTTGCTTCGTTCGGCGATTGCCAACTGGGAGCAGAAGAATGAGCGGAAAGCAGAAAGCGGAGAGTTGTTCGTTACGTCCGTCCATGTCGATGGAGCAGCAACGCTCAAGCGTATGCGTCCGGCTCCGCAGGGAAGAGGGTATCGTATCCGTAAGCGTTCGAACCATGTGACCTTGTTCGTCGATACGAGAAATGTAGAGGCAGATGCAAAGAATAATAAAGAAAGTCAAAATTAAGAACAGATGGGACAGAAAGTAAATCCGATTAGTAATCGTTTGGGAATCATCCGTGGATGGGATTCGAACTGGTACGGTGGAAAGAGTTATGGTGACACTTTGCTGGAAGACAGTAAAATCCGCAACTACTTGAATGCCCGTCTGGCTAAAGCAAGCGTTTCGCGCATCGTGATCGAACGTACGCTAAAACTGATCACCATTACGGTGTGTACGTCGCGTCCGGGAATCATCATCGGGAAAGCCGGTTCGGAAGTTGACAAGCTCAAAGAAGAATTGAAGAAGATTACCGACAAGGAAGTTCAAATCAATATTTTTGAGATCAAACGTCCGGAATTGGATGCCGTGATTGTCGCCAATAATATTGCGCGTCAGCTGGAAGGAAAAATCGCTTACCGTCGTGCCGTGAAGATGGCTATCGCCTCGACCATGCGGATGGGAGCAGAAGGAATAAAAGTGCAGGTTTCGGGACGTCTGAACGGCGCTGAAATGGCTCGTTCGGAGATGTATAAAGAAGGGCGTACGCCGCTTCATACATTCCGTGCCGATATCGACTATGCACTGGCAGAAGCGCTGACTAAAGTCGGTCTGATTGGAATAAAGGTTTGGATTTGCCGTGGCGAAGTATACGGTAAAAGAGATTTGTCTCCTTCGTTTACTACTACGAAAGACTTTGGTCGTCGGGGTGGTGAAGGCGGTATGGGACGTGGTGATCGTGGTGATCGCGGCGGCAAACCGTTCAAACGCAGAAGAGAGAGAGACAAAGAAAAAGCCAATCGTTAAACTATTTAACAGTTAGAGAACTATGTTACAACCAAAGAAAACAAAGTTTAGAAGATCCCAAAAGGGGCGTGCCAAAGGCAATGCCCAGCGGGGAAATCAGTTGGCTTTCGGCTCGTTTGGAATCAAATCGTTAGGTACGAAATGGATCACAGGCCGGCAGATTGAAGCTGCCCGTATTGCCGTTACGCGTTATATGCAACGTCAAGGACAAGTATGGGTGCGTATATTCCCGGACAAGCCGATTACTAAAAAGCCGTTGGATGTACGTATGGGTAAAGGAAAAGGTAATCCCGAAGGATTCGTAGCTCCTGTTACGCCGGGACGTATGATTTTTGAAGTGGAAGGTGTACCGTTTAATATCGCCAAGGAAGCGTTGCGTTTAGCTGCTCAGAAGCTTCCGGTGACGACTAAATTCGTTGTGCGCTACGACTATGATATGCAAAATGAAACAGTGTAAATGTTATGAAGATTAAAGAAGTAAGGGAATTAAGTACCAAAGAATTGGCTGAAAGAATTGACGCGGAAGTGTCGTCTTTGAATCAGAAGCGGATTAATCATAGCATTTCGCCGTTGGATAATCCTGCCTCAATGAAAGAGCAACGCCGAACTATTGCACGTCTGAAAACAGTGCTGCGTCAACGTGAATTAAATAACGAATAATCATGAAGCCTGATATGGAAACGAGAAATTTAAGAAAGGAAAGAACGGGCGTGGTATTCAGCAACAAGATGGATAAAAGCATCACCGTTGCCGTAAAATGGAAAGAAAAACATCCGATTTACGGAAAATTCGTGAATAAGACGAAGAAATATCATGCTCATGACGAGAAGAATGAGTGTAACGTGGGTGACACGGTAAAGATTATGGAGACACGCCCTTTGAGCAAGACGAAAAGATGGCGTTTGGTACAGATTATAGAAAGGGCTAAGTAAAATGATACAGCAAGAAACAAGATTAGTAGTAGCGGACAATAGCGGAGCGAAAGAAGCTTTGTGTATCCGTGTGTTGGGAGGTACGCGCAAACGTTATGCGACGGTAGGCGATATCATTGTTGTAGCAGTAAAAGGCGTCATTCCTTCGAGTGATATGAAGAAAGGCGCTGTATCGAAGGCTGTTGTTGTGCGGACAAAGAAAGAGATTCGTCGTCAGGACGGCTCTTACATCCGTTTCGATGATAACGCCTGTGTATTGTTAAATCAGGCGGGAGAAATCCGGGGCAGCCGTATTTTCGGTCCGGTAGCACGTGAGCTGCGTGCGACGAATATGAAAATCGTTTCGCTGGCGCCGGAGGTACTTTAATCAGTAAAATGGTATTGTGATGAGTAAGTTACATATAAAGAAAGGCGATATCGTCTACGTAAATGCCGGAGAAGATAAAGGCAAAACGGGGCGTGTATTGGAAATGCTCGTAAAAGAGAAACGTGCGATTGTGGAAGGCGTCAACATGGTTACGAAGCATACGAAACCGAACGCCCAGAACCCGCAAGGCGGACGGGAAACCAAGGAAGCATCGGTTCATATCTCGAACCTTAACCCGTTGGATCCCAAAACAGGAAAGCCGACACGCGTGGGTCGCAAAGAAGTGAAAGGGAAGTTAGTGCGTTATGCTAAAAGATCAGGAGAGGAGATTAAATAATGGGTACGATAGCAACAATAAAGCAAGATTACAGAGACCGGATTATACCGACGTTGAAGAAAGAATTTAACTACACGTCTGTTATGCAGGTGCCTGTACTGAAGAAGATTGTAATCAATCAGGGACTGGGAATGGCAACGGCCGATAAGAAGATTATTGACGTGGCTATAGACGAATTGACGAGTATTACCGGTCAGAAAGCCGTCGCTACGTATTCGAAGAAAGACATCTCTAACTTCAAACTGCGTAAAAAAATGCCGATCGGAGTCATGGTTACTCTGCGTCATGAGCGTATGTATGAGTTCTTGGAACGTCTGGTACGTGTGGCACTGCCTCGTATTCGTGACTTCAAAGGTATCGAAAGCAAACTCGACGGTCGTGGTAATTATACGCTCGGCATTCAGGAGCAGATTATCTTCCCGGAAATAAATATTGACAATATTACGAAAATATTGGGAATGAATATTACCTTTGTGACCTCCGCGAAAACGGACGAAGAGGGATTTGCTCTTCTGCGCGAGTTTGGATTGCCCTTCAAGAATATAAAAAAGAATTGAGATATGGCGAAAGAATCAATGAAAGCCCGCGAAGTGAAACGGGCAAAGCTGGTAGCGAAATATGCGGCTAAACGGGCGCAGTTGAAGAAAGAAGGCAACTATGACGCCTTGCAGGCTCTTCCCAAAAATGCATCGCCGGTGCGTTTACATAACCGTTGCAAGATGACGGGCCGTCCGAAAGGATATATGCGTCAGTTCGGTATTTCGCGTATTCAGTTTCGTGAGATGGCTTCCAACGGCCTCATTCCCGGAGTGAAAAAGGCAAGTTGGTAAAAGCGGAAAGCAAGTGAGTGTTAAATATTGTCCGGATAGTCCGGATCAATTTAATTAAATATTATGACAGATCCTATAGCAGATTATTTAACAAGATTGCGTAATGCAATCAAGGCGCAGCACCGCGTAGTAGAGGTGCCGGCGTCGAATTTGAAAAAAGAAATCACAAAGATTCTTTTTGACAAGGGCTACATTCTTAACTTTAAGTTTGTAGACGAAGGCGTGCAGGGAACGATTAAGATCGCCCTGAAATATGACGCCGTGAATAAGGTAAACGCGATTAAGAAATTAGAGCGCGTATCGTCTCCGGGTCTTCGCCGGTATGTCGGTTACCGGGAGATGCCCAGAGTACTGAATGGTCTTGGAATTGCGATCCTTTCTACCTCTAAGGGAGTGATGACAAATAAGGAAGCCAGCGAGTTGAAGATTGGCGGAGAAGTATTGTGTTACGTTTATTAATAGGAGGAGCATAGCGATGTCAAGAATTGGAAAATTACCTGTTCATATACCCAACGGTGTGACCGTTACGGTAAAGGATAACACGGTCACTGTAAAAGGGCCGAAAGGAGAACTTTCACAGAAAGTACATCCCGATATCAAAGTGTCTGTTGAAGACGGAATATTAAAGGTGGAAAGACCGACGGATGAAAAAGAGCATCGTGCGTTGCACGGCCTCTATCGCTCTTTGATCAACAATATGGTCGTAGGGGTATCCGAAGGATATAAAAAGGAACTTGTGCTGGTGGGCGTCGGTTATCGTGTCGCAAATACCGGTCAGTTGCTCGATCTTTCGTTAGGCTATACGCATAACATCTACCTTCAGCTACCTGACGAAGTGAAAGTAGAGACTAAGTCGGAGCGTAATCAGAGCCCGCTCATCATTTTAGAGTCGGCCGACAAACAATTGCTCGGACAGATTTGTGCGAAGATTCGCTCGTTCCGTAAGCCTGAGCCTTACAAAGGAAAAGGTATTAAGTTTGTGGGCGAAGTAATTAGAAGAAAATCTGGTAAATCTGCATCTAAGTAAGCGATGAAATAGGAGATAGACTATATGGCAACGAAAGAAACAAGAAGATTAAGAATCAAACAAAGCATACGAAATAAAGTATCAGGTACCTCGGAATGCCCACGTCTGACAGTGTTCAGAAGTAACAAGCAGATTTACGCGCAGGTGATCGATGATACGACCGGAAAGACGTTGGCCGCTGCTTCGTCCTTGAAGTTGGCGGACAAAGCTCCGAAAAAGGAAATCGCTGCAAAAGTCGGCGAAGTGATTGCGAAAAATGCACAGGAAGCTGGCGTACAGGCCGTGGTGTTCGACCGTAACGGTTACCTGTATCATGGGAGAGTTAAAGAATTAGCCGATGCTGCACGGAAAGGCGGCCTTAAATTTTAAGAAAGATGGCAATAAATAATAGAGTAAAATCGACGAACGATTTAGAACTGAAAGATCGCTTGGTAGCGATTAATCGTGTGACGAAAGTGACGAAGGGTGGACGTACATTCAGTTTTGCCGCCATCGTCGTAGTCGGAAATGAAAATGGTATTGTCGGATGGGGCTTGGGAAAAGCCAGTGAAGTAACGACCGCAATTTCGAAAGGAACGGAGTCGGCCAAGAAGAATCTGGTTCGTATTCCCATTCACAAGGGAACGATTCCTCATGAACAGGCTGCGAAGTTTGGCGGTGCGGAAGTGCTGATCAAACCGGCCACTCTCGGTACCGGTGTGAAAGCCGGAGGTGCTATGCGCGCTGTTTTGGAAAGTGTCGGTATTACGGACGTGTTGGCTAAATCCAAAGGTTCGTCCAACCCGCACAACTTGGTGAAAGCAACCATCGCCGCTTTGAGCGAACTGAGAAGTCCGGCCATGGTGGCACAAAATAGAAACGTGTCGGTTGAGAAAGTATTTAAAGGATAAAGAAGGAGGAAGTTCGAATGGCAACAATCAAAATAAAACAAGTAAGAAGCAGAATTAAATGTCCGCAGGTTCAGAAAAGAACGTTGGATGCATTAGGACTGAGAAAGATGAATCGTGTCGTTGAACACGAGGATACTCCTACGATCCGGGGAATGGTAGAGGTGGTGAAACATTTAGTTTCAATTGAAAAATAATAATCGAAGGACCCTTTGATAGAAAGGTGTCCGGTAAAAAATAGAAATTGATATGAATTTATCTAATTTGAAACCGGCAGCAGGTTCGGTAAAAACCAGAAAACGTATCGGTCGCGGTCCGGGTTCGGGCCTGGGAGGTACTTCGACGAGAGGTCATAAAGGGGCCAAATCGCGCTCGGGCTACAAACACAAAGTAGGATTCGAAGGCGGACAGATGCCTATTCAGCGGCGCTTGCCGAAATTCGGCTTTAAGAATATCAATCGCGTAACCTACAAGGCTATCAATCTTTCGACCTTGCAGGAGCTCTCGGAAGCCAAGAGTCTGAACAAGATCGGACTGGAAGAGTTGCGAAATGCCGGATTTATTTCTGCATCGCAATTAGTCAAAGTACTTGCTAAGGGCACCTTGTCCGCAAAAGTCGATGTCGAAGCGCATGCTTTCTCGAAAAAGGCGGAAGAAGCCATTGTGGCAGTCGGCGGTACGGTTTCCAAACTGGGTGACAACGCCGAAAAAGCGGAATAATTATGAGAGCAATTGATACCATTAAAAATATCTGGAAGATAGAGGATTTGCGGAAACGCATCCTGATAACGCTTTTATTGGTGCTGATTTACCGTTTTGGCACGTATATCGTGCTTCCCGGTATCGATCCGAAATATCTGACGGCGCTGGGTGAACAAACACGCGGCGGACTGATGGCGCTTTTGGATATGTTTTCGGGAGGTGCTTTCTCGAACGCATCGATTTTTGCCTTGGGAATCATGCCTTACATCTCTGCATCCATTGTGATGCAGTTGGCGGCGATTGTGATTCCTTCGTTCCAGAAGATGCAGCGTGAAGGAGAAAGCGGCCGGAAAAAGATCAATCAATGGACGCGTTATCTGACTGTGATTGTGTTGATTTTGCAAGGGTCTGCTTATTTGGTGAACCTGAACGTGCAACTCAGAAGCGTTGGTGCGACGATGCCGACCGATTGGTGGTTCAAAGTATCTTCGACTATTATCATGGCCGGAGGTAGTATGTTTGTTCTCTGGTTGGGTGAGCGTATTACCGACAAAGGTATCGGGAACGGTATTTCATTTATCATCTTGATTGGAATCATTGCCCGTCTGCCCCATTCGCTTTTTGAAGAATTCACATCGCGCGTAACGGAGAAATCCGGAGGTCTGGTGATGTTCCTCTTTGAAATTTTGTTCCTGCTTCTGGTCATGGCCGGTGCCATTCTGTTGGTACAGGGAACGCGCAAAGTCGTTGTTCAATATGCCAAACGCATTATCGGAAATAAACAGTATGGCGGTGCACGTCAGTATATTCCGTTGAAGGTGAATGCGGCTAACGTAATGCCGATCATCTTTGCGCAGGCGATTATGTTTATTCCGATTTCGCTTGCCGGATTTTCCAGTACGGGCGAAAACAGTGCCTTTATGCAGGCGTTTATGGATAATACGGGATTCTGGTATAACTTCGTGTTTGCCTTGTTGATTATCGCATTTACGTATTTCTATACGGCTATTACGATTAATCCGACACAGATGGCAGACGACCTGAAACGAAACAACGGATTTATCCCCGGCGTAAAACCCGGAAAGGCAACGAAAGAATTCTTGGATGAGATCATGAGCCGGATTACCCTTCCGGGGGCGATCTTCCTTGCTATCGTCGCCATTATGCCGGCTTTTGCACGGATTCTGGGAATCAGTCAAGGGTTTGCCCAGTTCTTCGGCGGTACGTCGTTGTTGATTTTGGTCGGTGTGGTACTGGATACCTTGCAGCAGATAGAAAGTCATCTCTTGATGCGTCACTATGACGGATTGTTAAAGTCCGGACGAATCAAAGGACGGACAGGGTCCATAGCCGCATATTAACGATGATCTATCTGAAGACGGATGAAGAGATAGAATTGATGCGCGCTGCGAATCAATTAGTGGGAAAGACCCTGGGCGAATTGGCGAAACACATTGCGCCGGGGGTCACCACCCTTCAACTCGATAAGATTGCAGAAGCATTCATACGCGATCATGGGGCGGAACCCGCTTTTTTGGGATACGGAGGTTTCCCGAACTCGATTTGTACTTCGGTCAATGAACATGTTGTTCACGGCATCCCGTCGGACAAGGCAGTCTTGAAAGACGGGGATATCGTCTCGATCGATTGCGGAACCAAGCTGAACGGCTTTGTGGGTGATTCGGCTTACACGTTTTGTGTCGGCAACGTTGCTGAAGATGTCCGTAAGCTGTTGCGCACGACGAAGGAAGCCTTGTATAAAGGGATAGAGCAAGCCCGTGTGGGAAACCGGGTGGGCGACATCAGCAGCGCGGTGCAGATGTATTGCGAGAAGCAGAACTACTCTGTCGTACGTGAGTTGGTAGGGCACGGATGCGGACGCAAGATGCACGAAGAACCTGAAGTCCCCAATTATGGTCGACGCGGTTGCGGCCCGGTATTGAAGAGCGGAATGTGCATCTGTATCGAGCCGATGATCAATCAGGGCACTAAACATGTCGTGTTCGAGTCGGACGGTTGGACCGTGCGGACAAAAGACCGAAAATGCTCGGCGCACTTCGAACATTGCATTGCGATACGTCCTGAAGGGCCGACGATTCTGTCATCATTCGAATATTTGGAAGAAATAGTAGGAAAAGAAATATAATATATGGCTAAACAGGCTGCAATAGAGCAAGATGGAGTGATCGTAGAGGCGCTCTCGAACGCGATGTTTCGGGTCGAGTTGCAGAACGGGCACGAGATTACGGCACACATATCGGGGAAGATGCGAATGCATTATATCAAGATTCTTCCCGGCGATAAGGTACGCGTAGAAATGTCGCCTTATGATTTGTCGAAAGGTCGGATATCATTCCGCTATAAATGAAAAAAACTAAAAACGAGATAGAACGATGAAAGTAAGAACATCTTTAAAGAAACGGACGCCCGACTGCAAGATTGTACGCCGGAAGGGGCGTTTATATGTGATTAATAAAAAGAACCCCAAGTTCAAGGTACGTCAGGGTTAGTAGTAAACAGCAAATAAACTAAACATCTAAATAATATGGCGATAAGAATAGTTGGTGTGGACTTGCCACAAGACAAGAGAGGGGAAATCGCATTGACCTATATCTTCGGTATCGGTCGCAGCGCTTCCAACTCGATTTTAGCAAAAGCGGGCGTTGATAAGAATATCAAGGTCAAGGATTGGACAGATGATCAAGCGGCCAAGATCCGTGAGGTCATTGGTGAAGGATATAAGGTAGAAGGTGATTTGCGTTCGGAAGTGCAGTTAAACATTAAGCGCTTGATGGATATCGGTTGCTATCGTGGGGTGCGTCACCGTATCGGTCTGCCGTTGCGCGGTCAGAGCACAAAGAACAATGCCCGTACGCGTAAGGGAAGAAAAAAGACAGTTGCAAACAAGAAAAAAGCTACAAAATAATCAGTAAAGATGGCAAAGAAAACAGTCGCAGCAAAAAAGAGAAAAGTGAAGGTAGAAGCTTATGGTCAAGCCCATATTCATTCTTCTTTCAACAACATTATTGTGTCGCTTACCAATAATGATGGTCAGGTAATCAGTTGGTCGTCGGCCGGTAAGATGGGTTTCCGCAGTTCGAAGAAGAACACGCCCTATGCCGCTCAGATGGCTGCTCAGGATTGCGCAAAGGTGGCGTATGATTTAGGCCTGCGCAAAGTAAAAGTGTATATCAAAGGGCCGGGTAACGGTCGTGAATCGGCGATTCGTACCATTCACGGAGCCGGTATCGAAGTGTCGGAAATTATCGATGTGACGCCGCTGCCGCACAATGGCTGCCGTCCGCCCAAAAGAAGAAAAGTATAATTAACAGATCAAGCGAATCCCTGAAGAAGTGATTAGATTGCACTATTCACCCTCTCTGCAATCGCGGCTGCACGATTCCGAGATTCCGAAGAACGATTAAAAATAAAGAATAAAATGGCAAGATATACAGGTCCAAAAACAAAAATTGCTCGTAAGTTTGGCGAAGCGATATACGGCGCGGATAAAGTTCTGTCGAAGAAGAACTATCCTCCCGGACAACACGGGAACAACCGGAGACGCAAAACGTCGGAATATGGCGTACAGTTGCGTGAGAAGCAGAAGGCGAAATATACATACGGCGTACTGGAGAAACAATTCCGGAACATGTTTGAGAAAGCATCCCGTTCGAAAGGGATTACCGGTGAGGTATTGTTGCAGTTGCTCGAAAGCCGCCTCGACAATATCGTGTTCCGTCTCGGACTGGCGCCTACGCGTGACGCGGCCCGTCAGCTCGTATCGCACCGTCATATCGTGGTTGACGGTAAGGTCGTGAACATCCCGTCGTACAGTGTGAAACCGGGACAGGTGATCGGCGTTCGCGAGAAGTCGAAATCGCTCGAAGTGATCAACGATGCCCTTTCCGGATTCAATCATACGAAATATCCCTGGATCGAGTGGGAGCAAAGCGCGATGAGCGGGAAGTATCTTCACTTGCCCGAGCGTGCCGATATTCCTGAAAACATCAAGGAACAGCTGATTGTCGAATTATACTCTAAATAATGATCCTATGGCGATATTAGCATTTCAGAAACCTGATAAAGTATTGATGTTGGAGGCGAACAACTTCTACGGGAAGTTCGAATTTCGTCCTCTGGAACCGGGTTATGGTATTACCATCGGTAATGCGTTACGCCGTATTCTCTTATCTTCGCTGGAAGGCTATGCCTTTTCGTCAGTGAAAATCGAAGGTGTGGATCATGAGTTTGCAACAATCCCCGGGGTGATGGAAGATGTGACGAACATCATCCTGAACTTGAAACAGGTGCGCTTCAAATGTGTAGCCGAAGAGCTGGAGGAACTGCCGAAGGTTGCCCTGACGGTGGCTAATACGGAGGTGCTGAGAGCCGGCGATCTGAAGCCTGCAGGTTTCGAAATCCTGAATCCCGAATTGGAAATCTGTCATTTGGATCGGAAGACTTCGTTCCAGATGGAGTTGACGATGAACAAAGGGCGCGGTTACGTGCTGGCCGAAGAAAATGCTGATCCGGCCAATCCCGATGTGCAGGTGATAGCCATCGACTCCGTTTACACGCCGATACGCAACGTGAAATACACGGTCGAAAACTTCCGTGTGGAACAGAAAACCGACTATGAGAAGCTCTTGTTCGAGATCACCACAGACGGTTCGATTCATCCTAAAGATGCGTTGAAAGAAGCGGCGAAAATCCTGATTCATCATTTCATGCTTTTCTCTGACGAGAAGATTGCGGTGGAAACGATCGATGTGGATGGAAACGAAGAGTTTGACGAAGATATTCTGCACATGCGTCAACTGCTCAAAACGAGACTGATCGACATGAACCTCTCTGTACGCGCATTGAATTGCCTCAAGGCAGCCGATGTGGATACGGTGGGTGAATTGGTACAGTTCAACAAGAACGATTTGTTGAAATTCCGCAATTTCGGGAAGAAATCGCTGACTGAATTGGATGAGTTGTTGGAGAATCTGAATCTCTCCTTCGGGATGGATATTTCAAAATATAAATTAGATAAAGAGTAAAAAACGATGAGACACAATAAGAAAGTAAATCATTTGGGACGCAAGAAGGCGCATCGTGAAGCGATGTTTGCCAACATGGCATCGTCGCTGATTAAACATAAACGTATCTTTACCACTACGGCCAAGGCTAAAGCGTTACGCAAATATGTAGAGCCGCTGATCACGAAGTCGAAAGAGGTAACGGATCATGCACAGCGTGTCGTATTTGCTTCGTTGCAGGACAAATATGCGGTGAAAATTCTTTTTACCGAAGTATCGCCGAAGGTAGTGGATCGTCCGGGTGGATATACCCGTATCATTAAGACGGGTACGCGCGCCGGCGACAATGCGGCCATGTGCTTTATCGAACTGGTTGACTTCAACGAAAACATGTTGACGACCAAGACGAAGAAGGCGGCAGCCAAGACGCGTCGTTCGCGTAAGAAGAGCGCCAGCGATGCAACGGTGGTAGCAGAAACCTCGGCCGAAGAAAAAGCGGCAGAGTAAATACACATAGCAGTAAACTGTGAAGATGCAGGATTTCGCGTAGCACACGCGGGATTCTGCATTCTTTTTGCGTTGTATGGAAAGTGGCGAATCTGTTTTTTGAAGGTGTGCGGGACGGAGTGCAGAAGCGTTATCCTTCGCGCAATTGTTGTTCTTCCAACTCGCTGGCTTTGCGCAGTAGATCGGAAGCGAAAATGAAATCGTTCAGCGCTTTATTGTTCGACGAGACAACCTGTTCTTTTGTGCCCTGCCATTCTTTTATCCCTTCCTTGATAAAGATGATGTTTTCGCCCATATTCATGACCGAATTCATGTCGTGCGTATTGATGATTGTCGTCATGTTGTATTCTTTCGTGATGCTCTGAATCAGGTTGTCGATGACTAACGAGGTTTTCGGGTCAAGTCCGGAGTTCGGTTCGTCGCAGAGCAGGTATTGGGGTTGCAGTGCGATGGCGCGGGCGATGGCCGCGCGTTTCATCATTCCCCCGCTGATTTCGGAAGGGTAGAGGTCGTACGCTTCGGAGAGGTTGACACGTTCGAGACAAAACATGGCGCGTTTTTCACGTTCGCGGGCCGTTTCTTTCGAAAACATATCGAGTGGAAACATCACATTTTCGAGCACTGTCATGCTGTCGAAGAGTGCCGAGCCTTGAAAAAGTACGCCTGTTTCGCGGCGCAGCAGGTTCAGTTCCGTTTTGCTCATCTTCACGATATTGCGTCCGTCGTAGGATACTTCTCCTGCGTCGGGGCGAATCAGCCCGATGATGCTTTTGAGCATGACGGTTTTGCCCGATCCGCTTCGTCCGATGATCAAATTCGTTTTTCCTGTTTCAAAGACGGCATTAATGTCGTTGAGCACAACACGTCCGTCGAAGGCTTTCGTCAGGTTCTTGATTTCGATCATCAGGTAAGCATGATTTGAGTTAAGATTACGTCAGCCAGCAGAATCAGGATGCTGCTGATGACAATCGCGTTCGTACTGGCTTTACCTACTTCGAGCGAGCCGCCTTTGAGGTTGTAGCCGAAAAAGGAGGCGACCGAAGAGATGATGAAGGCATAGACGACCGACTTGATCATCGAATAAGTGATGTAGAACGGATTGAAGAAGTATTGCAGCCCGAATTCGAACGAAGAGGGGGTCATCCCTTCTACGATATAGCTGGCGAACATACCGCCGAAGATACCGGTCGTCATACTGAAGATCACGAGTACGGGGATAAAGAGCATCATACCGGCGATTTTCGGCATAATCAGAAAGTTGGCCGAATTGATCCCCATGATCTCCATTGCGTCGATTTGTTCCGTTACCCGCATCGTCCCGATTTCGGAGGCGATGTTACTGCCCACTTTGCCCGCCAGAATCAGACACATGATGGACGACGAGAATTCGAGCAGGATGATTTCGCGTGTCGTAAATCCGATGGTGAATTTGGGGATAAGCGGTGAGGTGATGTTCAGCGAGATTTGTATGGCGATAACCGTTCCGATAAAGACGGAGATGATGACGACGATCCAGAGCGAATCGACGCCGAGCTTATAGATCTCACGCATTAATTGCTTGAAAAACATGCTCCATCGTGTCGGGATGGTGAACACTTTGTTCATCAGCAATACATACTCGCCTAATTGCTGCAATGCTTTGATCATGCGCTTTACGTTCTGTTTTCTTGTTCGTCGTGCAAAGGTATGATTTTAATTGTTAAAACCCAAGCGGTGTCATATGGCTTCGGAGCCGGGAGGCTATTTAAGCGGAAGGACAACCGAGACACCGACCTTTGTCAGCCCGAAATAATGTGCATAACGGCTGTCTTCTCTCGGCTTGTTTTCGCGGAGTGCGTATTTGTCGTAGTCGAGGTAGAGGTAACCTGCTCCGATCGAAAATTCGAGCCAAAGCCGTCCTTTCAGTTTCAGGAGGTAGCCATATGCCGCACCTGCACCGGCCATCCATCCTTCGAAGCGTTTGTGTTGCAGGCCGTCGGTGCCTTGTCGTCCGTCAGCCCATCCGTTGGGCAGGATACCCAGTCCGCCGCAATTATAGTGCCCTGCCAATGCGTGTAGCCCGACGAAATGGCCGTCGAACGTGTGGCGCAGCCATCGCCTCACTTCCGGCTGTACCATCCAGTGGCGCAACATTCCGTCGTATCGCTCCAGTACCGTTCCGTCGCCGTTTTTAAGGGTCTGAGTGAACGTCCACGGGTTGTAATTGCCGCTGACCTCTATCGTCCACCGGTCGGAAAGTGCGTATTCGACGCCGACGTTGATCGTCGTCGTCAAATCGTAAAGCACATTGCTTTTTACGGCCATCTTTTGGGCGCAGGCGGCGATGGCCGTCACCAGTCCCGCGCATATCACAAACATTCTTTTTTTCATCGTCATCATACGTTTTTTCTCCCTGCAGGATATTCGTCCCACAGGGAGCAGTTTCTACAAAAAAATGTTTGCTTGATTTAGTTGACTTGTGACCGGACGATGTGGAAAATGGATCAATTCGTTCCGGAAAGTCGGCGCAAAGATATCATTTTTTCGGGAAACGAAAAGAAAAATGGGGGCTGAATAAATCGATGGGACGAGGGGAGAATTAGGCAAAAAATGTACCTTTGCAAGAAAAAAGAACAAAAACGAATGAAACTGACATATATCTTCCACAGTGGGTATCTCGTACAAACCGAGCGAAGTATACTGATTATCGATTACTGGAAGGATTCGGAAAACAAGGCCGTAGAACGTGCGTTGTCCAACTGCTCGGGACGCGTATATGTGCTTTGTACGCATTGGCATCCCGACCATTTTAATCCGGAGATACTGACTTGGAAGGAGAAGTATCCCGACATCCGCTATGTGCTTTCAAAAGACATCCTGAAAAAGAAGCTTGTTTCGGCAGATGACGCCTCCTTTTTAATCAAAGGCGAGGTGTGGGAGGATGAACTTGTACGTGTCAAGGCTTTCGGCTCGACCGATGTCGGTGTTTCGTTTCTGATCGAGACGGAAGGGAAAATGATTTTTCATGCGGGCGATCTCAATAACTGGCATTGGGACGAGGAGTCGACGGAAGAAGAAGCGATGGCCAGCGAACGACTTTATCTGCGCGAACTTAAAACCTTGACGAATGTAACGAAGCGCCTTGATTTAGCGATGTTTCCCGTCGATGCGAGATTGGGAACAAACTATATGCGCGGGGCGGAACAGTTTGTCGATGCGCTTCATACGGATTGGTTTGCGCCGATGCACTTTGGAGAGTCGTACGAGACGGCAAACGCTTTCCGATCGTATGCCGAAAAGGCGGGATGTCGTTTCGCCGGATGGAGAAAAACAGGAGAATGTATCACTTTTTAAATCGAAAACAAGATGGTTATCAAAAGTAAATTCGATCATTACAATTTTAATGTGCTCGATTTGGAGCGCAGTCTTGCCTTTTATGAGAAGGCGTTGGGGCTAAAGGAAAAACGTCGGAAGGTGGCGGCCGACGATTCGTTTATTTTGGTTTATCTGACCGACGAGCAGACCGGCTTTCTGCTTGAACTTACCTGGTTGCGCGACCGTGTGGAGCCCTACGATCTGGGAGAGTGTGAGTATCATCTCTGCATGCGCGTTCCGGGCGATTACGACGAAGTACGGCGTTATCACAAGGAAATGGGGTGCGTATGTTACGAGAATGAGAAAATGGGACTCTACTTTATCGAAGACCCTGACGGTTACTGGATCGAAATCCTGCCCGAGCAATAGCGTGCGATGAAGGGTGGTGTTGGGCGGTGTGTCATAACGGGCAAACTGCTTCGTTGCTTGCGGAATGAGAGCTCGG
>NZ_JAUMYS010000040.1 GCF_030528505.1 Tannerella sp. | reverse complement strand
CCTTTGTGTCATATACGCTCAAAAGAATGAAAATCATTCGACGGTGAATGAAAATCATTCGCGCAGCGCGACGAACGACATTATATATCGAGAATACCCAGCTCTTTGGCACGCTGGAGTAGATTGACGGTTTTGCTCACTTTAAATTTCTGCAGCAGGTTGCGACGATGTGTATCGACCGTAAGGGGGCTGACGAACATCTTCTCGGCAATCTGGACGGAGCTGAGCCCCTGCGAAAGATAGCGAATCACCTCTTTTTCACGCGGGGTAACGGGCGGTAATTCTTCGACGCCCTGAGCCGAAAAAGTGGCCAGACAATGTTGTACGTCTTTGCCCAGATACACGCCACTCTCATAAATCCGGATGATGGCCGTCTCAATTTCTTCCATCGGACTGCTTTTGAGCAGGTAGCCCGAGGCGCCGCTGTTGAGCATACGAAGGATGATACTCCGTTCGGAGAAGTTACTTATGCCAAGAATTCTCAGTGCCGGATAAGCTTGTTTTATTTCGGCACATAGCTCGATACCGTTTCCATCGGGCAAATTGATGTCGAGCAACAGGATGTCTGCGGGCGTATGCGGAAGGAGCAGCCGTAACTGCTCAGCCGAAGCGGCGGCAGCTACCACCTCAATGCGGGGGTGTTCTTCCATGATGCTTTGCAACCCCTGATGAATAAGTGGATGGTCGTCGCAAATGATGATTCGAATCATATAGTCTGGAGTTTACATTCAATATTGATATTGGTACCGCGTCCCGGACGCGAATCAATCTCAAACGTCCCACCGAGGTATTTGATGCGTGATTCGATATTGTTCAGTCCCATGTTACGCGGGCTCTTTTCGACATCGAACCCACGGCCGTTATCGCCTGTTTCGATGAGCAGCAGGCCATCTTCGAACGTGCATTGTACGACGATTTCAGTAGCCCCGGAATGGCGTAGCGCATTGGTGATAAGCTCCTGAACGATTCTGTAGATGGCCAGTTGATGATGAGGATTGCCGATGGCGGTCAGGCCATGCGTATAGAGTCGTATGCGAAGCTGCTCCGTCTGAACGGAGGCACAGAAGTCTCGAATCGCTTCGTCGAGCCCCGACTTCTGCAAAGAGGCCGGAGTCAGGTTGTGCGACGTATGACGCAACTCGGTGATGGTCGTATCGAGCTGCCCGGTAATCTCTTGCAAATCGTTGTTTTCCTTGTTGCGCATCAGCCGTTCCACTTTCATCTTGATGCCGGTTACACGCCCTACAAGGCCGTCGTGAAGTTCCTGCGCCAAGCGTTTGCGCTCCTGTTCCTGCCCATCAATCAGCGCCTCGGCGACTTCTATCTCGCGCTGTTGTTGCAAAAGCAAGAGGTCTTTGCGATTACGTTTCCTGCGCGCGTTCCAGGCGTACGCAATCCATAGCAGCAGCAGAGCGACGAGCGTAATGCCTGCACTGATCATCGTGGTATGCAGCCGGTTTCTGCTTTCGAGTATCGCGATGGCCTGCTCTTTCTCAGCCGTCCGGAAGCGCGTTTCCATCTCGGCGAGCTGTTTTTTATAGTCGAGCGCGTTTATACTGTCTTTTAACCGACTATGCTGCCGCATCAACTCGTAAGCTCGGCGGTCATTGCCCAGTTGTGTCTCCAGCTCGGCAAGCTCGTAGGTCAAGGCCAGCCTGTTCTTGTCCGTTAGCTTGTTGTTCGGATCTTCCAACAGCTCCCGAAGCACTTCCTCTGCCTCCTTCCATCGTTCGAGGTTTTTGTATATCTGCGCCTTTTCGTATTTGAGCGAAATATAATCCCAATAAAAGTTATAAGTCAGTGCCTGACGCATGCCTTTCTCTATACTCTCCAACGCCTGCCGGGGCTTGTGCTGCAAATTAAAATGTCGGGCTTCATTCTTGTAATAAACGCCGGCCAGCTTGCTTCCCGGAAGTTTTTGTAACAAATCGGCCGCTTTCTGCAATACCTCTTCCGCTTTCTCCTGCTCGCCTCGATAACTATGCACATCGAACATATTCAGGTAAACCCAAAGCAAGTTGTCTGTTTCGTGCTGCTCGCTACGCACCAACGACACGGCGCGAAGATAGTACTCCATCGCCTTGTCATACTCCTTGTTGTTGAAGAACACGATCCCGACATCCGTCAGGTAGCCCATCAGCAAATCATCGTCTGCCGATTGCTCTGCCAGCGGGATACAATACATGAGCGTGAGGTCGAGAAACGCTTTATCATCGCCCGACTGTTGTGCCAACGCCCCGTAGTTGTGCCACAGACGCGCCCGGTACCGACAGGCCTCAGGCGTGTCGAACGCTTTGAGGGCTTCTTCGGCTTCCATGTATAAACGCTGGCTGCGGGTATTGTCATATCCGAAATAAATACCGGCCTCGTAGAAAAGGTAAACACCCATCCTGTAAGCGTTGCCTTCTGTCAGCGGACGCGCCTGACGCAAAACCGAAAACGCTTTGAGCGTATCGCGATACGACCAGTAATCCGAAAGCCTCATGAGTGCCCCGAACTGTTCTTCAGACGTCCGCGCTTCCTTCACCGCGCGGTTCAGCTCTGAGAGCTCGTCGGCACGCACCTGGGCATTCGTCCAAACGAACAGAAACAGGACGATGTAAAAATAGACGTTCTTCATATACGGGGCATCATCAATTCGATTGACAAAGATAGTGAAATACGCGCTGAAATAAGCTTGCGGACATCAATATACCGGAAAACAAGTAGACGCAAATACTGTTTTTAATCGATTGACAAGGCCTTTCCTACCGACTAACTTTGCAAAAAAAAGAGGCGGAGTCCGAAAAGCCTTACGAGTAGGAAAAACAAATAAAAAGCTATCATCATATGAGAAAAATAATGACCATGCTGCTGGTGCTGACGTTCTGCGTATCGTGCACGTCGTGCAGTAAAGATGAAGGAATAGGTGGCACGGGAAGAGCCGGGAAAAAGCTGCCCGGCACGTTGTATTGGTTCTTTGCGGGAAAAGCAGGGTACTACAACCTCGAATCCGGAAAAGTAGAGAAAGAATGGATGTCCATGGGAACAGCATCCTCATTCTTCGATGCGTTTGATATTTCGTGGGATAATCGGAAGATTTTGTTAACAATGGATGTAGAAGGGTCTTTTAATTTCGACGAACGACGGTTCGTGCTTCGCGAGAATAAAGGAAAGATTACGTACAAAGGTCTCAATGACGGACAAAATCTCCGCGACTTCAACTATGAATGGGGAGATATCAAGACAACGTACGGCCATCTCTCGCCTGACGAGAAGTATGTAGCCGTAGAAGCGCAGCACTTCTCAGATCTGCCGTTGACGATCCTCGACATGCAGACGGGCGATGCGATAAGCAGCTGGATGGTAGAAGGTATCAGTTTCTTGCGCTACGGCAAACCTGTTTGGACGGCCGACAATACATTATATTTCCGAATCGGGAACAAGCTCTATAAGTGCAGCCCGTCAAACGGGTACCGGTCGGCGCCGAAAGTGCTCGACTTGGGGCAGGGCGACAGTTATGTGACCGTGAACCCGGAAGGGACAAAGCTCGTATTCCGCCGTAACAGACACTTGTGGATGTGCGACATCGACGGAAGCAACCTGAAACAGATCACGACGAGCCGGACATCTAAGGTGATTGAATGGGACGGCGAACATCGCCCGACATTTTCGCCCGACGGAAAATACATCGCCTTTACCGGCGACTCTTCCAGCGGCACAGCCTGGAGCGATCACGACTATCCCGATGGCTCGTGGGTATCGGCTACCGGCGGCAAATTCGGCTACATCGCCATCATTCCGGCCGACGGAAAACTGTATGATCTGGATGATAAAAAAAGCGGCGCCATCTGGCTCAAAAATCCTACGGGAGCAGGCGGTATCGCATGCAGTGATATGCTGATATGGCGGTAATCCCATCAACGACAGATAAAAAAAACGATTTATAAACGTATTAAATAAAACTCACAATGAAAACTATCAAAATATGCTTGGCGCTTTTTGTGATGCTCGCGCTGACAAATTGCAACCCGGAAGATCAGAATATTTTACCGGACGGAAACGGTCACGGAACTTTCGACGTCAAATTCCAACCCGATTTGAAGAATACGATCTATACGTCGGCCATCTTCGGTCTGGCCGAAGTCGAACGACTTACCGACCAAGCCATCGACTTCTTTTATATTCATTATCGCTCCGACAAGAATGCCGAAATTCGCATCACCATCGAGGAGAGCGTCGTGAACTATCAGACGGTCATCGTGCAAAAAGTGAAACAAGGCGATAATGTCTTCTCACCCAAGCTGAAGTGGAAGTACGAAGATCTGAAAAGAATGGCTCAACCCGGCTATACCGATATCACCTTCGTATGTACGGATAAAGGCGGGCGGGAAATAGGACGCAAAGATATGAAGATAAGCTATCGCGCGATCAATGAATGTGTGCTTGCCGCTCAACTCGACAACAAGACGTATCCGCTCTTCTTCCTGATGGGTTCGTATATCAACGAAGACAGTCCGATCGTCGATGCGTTTTTGAAAGAAGTGCTCCGTTATACTACGCTCGATGCGTTTTACGGCTATCAGGGCGGCACGCCCGAAAGCGTAATCCGGCAGGTAGCGGCTATCTTTCTCACCCTTCGCGCCATGGGCGTAAAGTATAGCAGCATCACCGACACGAGCAACAGTAACCCGAAGGTAGCCAGTCAATACATTCGTTTTGCCGATGAAATCATGAACAATACGCAAGCGAACTGCGCCGACGGCACCGTCTTTTTCTGCAGCATACTCAGGAAAATCGGTATCCATGCAGTCATGATTTTCCAGCCCGGGCACGTCTATCTGGGATATTATGCCGATAGAAACAAGAAGCAGCTCTATCTGCTGGAAACAACCATGGTCGGGACGAAAGCATCGTTCGAGCAAGCCACTTTGACGAATGTAAAAACATTCAATAGCAACTTCAGTAAATATACGAACGATGATTATTTCGACATGTACTTTATGATTGATGTGGACGTGATTCGGAAGGTTATCAAACCGATCGGACGGTAACCCTTTTCATCTCTTCGCTCATTCCTTCACACGTCAAGAGGGTGTGTCAAAACGCAATGTTTGGGCACATCCTCTTTAGGTGTGTAAGAATGGGTGAAATGCAAGGCGCTAAGGATGAGAGTGAGGGAGCATACTAACGTATGTAACCGAGCTTACATTCCGCAAGCAACGAAGCAGTTCGCCCGTTATGACACACCGCCTTTCTTTCCTGTCGATACTGTGCGAGATTACTTCGTGCGGTTAGCCTGTACGTATTCGGCCATCGTGCGCACGGATTTGAAGATCTCTTTGCCTTGCGCGGGATCTTTGAGCTTGATGCCGTAGTTCTTCTCGAGCAGCACGATCAGTTCGAGCGCGTCGATCGAGTCGAGTCCCAATCCTTCGCCGAAAAGCTCGCTGTCGTCTCCAATATCTTCAGGCTTCACCCCTTCGAGGTTCAGCACTTTAATCAGTTCGTTTTTAAGTTCTAAAATCAGTTCGTCCATTGTTCTTTTAATTATATTGTTAGCTAAATAATTCGGTCAAATGTCCCGCCGTCAGCGGCAGGGGTGACCGTTTGTCGGTTATCGGTCGGTTGTCTGTCGAACAAAGCAACATGCGTCCGTCGAACGTATTGCCGTTCACTTCCGTCCATCCTGCCAGCACGTATCGCATACCGTTAGCTGCCAGTGTGTCGTCGACTATCGTACAAATCGTTTCGGGCTGAAAGGCGGGCAACACATAAAACATCGTCTCTCCGAAGATTTTGTTTCGGATGGCGATTTCGCCCGTCACGATATTGGGCAGCGTATAGACAAATTCGGCCGGAGAAGGGAAGAAGTTCTCTTCGTCGCGAATCGTTTCCTGATATGCTGCATCGGCTTCGAGCGATGCGCTGCGGTTGAAGAGCACGATGCCCATATCTTCCTTCGGCTGCTCTCGGTCGAACCCTTTCAGCAACCATTCGGAGGCGAGAAAGCCGAGCTTCGAGAGCGCGTCCATCTTGTAGAATTTGCGGTAGTCGATTTGGAGAGCGCGATACGTAGCTGCGAAGAAATCATGCATCGGAAGATGTTCCGGATCGGGAACGAAACACGTCTCACCGTTCAGGCTCACTCCTTCCAGATTTATCGTACAGTATGTATGTATATAGTTCATCTTTCTACGGCCTGATCGGGTATATGTTTCGTAAACAGCAGCGCGGCATTACATCCTCCGAAGCCGGAAAGCATCTTAACGCACCGGCTACTCGTTGTCGGATGCGTTTCAGACGCGACGCGGAGCGGATGCGTGACCCCGAGCGTCTCGAAGCCATGCGTCTTTAAAACAATCCCCTCGCGAAGGGCTCGGATCGAGATGACACTCTCCAACACGCCTGCCGCGCCGAGCGTATGCCCGAAATACCCTTTCAGGCTGTTGACCGGGATATCGGCCAGTCCGGCGCGTGTCAAGGCGATGGACTCCATCTCGTCGTTATAAGGCGTAGCCGTGCCGTGAGCATTGACAAAAGCCACCTCGCCGGGCGCTATGCCTTCCAGAATATAACGCAGGGCAAGATAGCTGCCTTCGCCCGTGCGTGAGGGGCCGGAGATATGATTCGCGTCGTTGCGGACGGCTCCGGCCGTCAGGACAACCTCGCCGGCATCTATCTCCTCCGCGCGACGCTCGGTCATGATAAGAGTCGCCGCAGCCTCCCCGAGATTCAATCCGCAACGGTCACGGTCGAACGGCTTGCATACCTCCTGCGACAAGGCTTTGAACGACTGAAAGCCCGAAATCACAAAGCGCGACAACATATCGGCGGCAACGACGATGATATGATCATATCGCCCCGCACGTAATTCACGCTGCGCGGCGATGATCGCCGCGGCACCGGAGATACACGCGTTCGAGACAACGAGTGGAGGATTCGTATTCCCGAAAAAACAAGCAATCCGCTCGGCCGACCGCCAGAGAAAAACCTGTTCAGCCTCATAGCCGCGGCGTTCGTGCTCGTCGAGAAGAAACACATTGCCTTTCGTCGTCGAGAAGATAAAGAGCACCCGCTTGTCCGACGCGTCGATCGCGGCCGTTTTCAAAGCTCCGGCGACCGAGACAATAGAAGCCTTCTCTATCTTCGTATAATTTGCCGTCATGGCAGCAGGAGCGTATTTGATCTCGGTCTCCGCGAAGGCCGCGTTCAAAGCCGTGTCATCGATCTCCGAGGCCATGAACGGTTCGGGCAGTCCGAAGCGCTCGCGGTACAAGCGCAATCCGGTCCGGCCCTGCTTCACGTTCCGGTAATTTTCTTCGGCGGTAAAACCGAGCGAAGAGATGATGTTATCGCCCGTACAGATCGTCATAACTGGCCGTGTTTCTTTTTCCATGCTTCGTAAAACGGCGGGTTCGTCCACATCAGCCGGTATTCGCGATCGAGGAAGACTTGTGTCGAGGAGCCGGTAGCGATGAGGCTCTCGTCGTCGAGGAGCCTAATCTCGTAATCGAAAATCACCTTGGCTGCAGGCGTGTTACGATAGGTGATGTCAATGCGCGCACGTTGCCCGTAGAGTAACGGTTTCTTATATTGAAAGTTTAAATCTACGAGCGGCGCAAAGCATTCGTTGGCGATATACTCGTGATAACTCAGGCCGAACACTCGCCCGAACTCTTCGCGAGCATCTTCGAAATAAAGCGCGTACGAGCCGTGCCAAACAATGTGCATCGAGTCTACCTCGCTGAACCGTACGTCAAATTCTTTCGATGCTTTTAATACGTTCTCCATCCTCGTTCTTTGTTTATGGTGCACTTACATCCGGCGATGCCGTCCGGTCCGTCAGAAATATTTTCATCGAGCCCGAAGCAATCACTTCGTCACCCACTTGCACTTTCGTTTCGACAAGTGAAGTAGAGAAAATTTCTTCCTTCACTTCGACCGTCGTTGTCAGCACTTCGCCGACGAGCGGAGCACGAACGATCGTTATGCCTCTGATGGCGCCGATAAAACCCACCCTGACCGCGCCTTCGTTTTGCGGCTCCGTGCGGGCGCGATAGCCCATCCGCGCAGCGCATGTCTGAGCCATATTTTCAATCAGCCCGGCTTCCTCCATACGGCCGCCGGAGCAAAACAGATTCCCTTCGCGTATGGCGAAAGTGCTCCGGGTACTCGTCTCGTTATCATACGTCAGTTTATCGACCATCACGAAGGGTGGGCGTTGTGGGAGCAATTCCAGTATGTCGAAATCTTTAATCATCCGATAGAGGTGTAAACATTTACGCCTTCCGGCAAACCAGTATGGAGTGCCCGCTTTTCAGTCCGTCGTGAATCGTCTCGACCGTCAATCCGCCGGCTTCGATGCAGCGAATCAAATCGTCCGAATGATACATCTTGCTGTTTCCGTTGGCCATCACCGTAAAATAGAGGCTGATTTGGGTCAGGCAGTATGCAGCCACATCGTTAGATTGCCGGTCCCAAAGCGTCTCCATAACGAATAATCGGGTCTGTTCATCCATCGAGGCAGCCGCCCGCTGAACGATACTCGTAATTTCCGCCTCCGAGAAACAGTCGAGAAACTGGCTCATCCAGATGGCGTCGTAACCTTGCGGAAACGGCGCGTCGGGATTCAGCAAATCAATCTCATAGCCATCGATGCGCGCCGCACCGTCTTTGTCGGCAATTTGTCGCTTCATCATTCCGATCTGCTGCGGCAGGTCCATAATCGTCACACGAACATCCTGATTATAATCTACACAACGGAGCGCCCATCGGCCCGTATTCCCGCCCACATCGAGCAAACGTGCGGGATGGTACGAAAAGACGATCTCCAGTGCCTCATCGAACGAATGGTCGGAATAAAAGTGGTCGAATCGGAGCCAACTCTTCCGTACTTCATCGGGCAATGACGACAAGCCTTCGTAGATTGTTTTCCATGACCCGAACACCTTCAATCCTTCGGGCTTGCCGTTAAGCAGAGCCTCCTCCATATGATACAGGCCGAGGTAGTTCACATCGTGGTTAAAGTCCATATTGACCGACATAAGCGGATCGGTGAGCAGCAACCAGCCGGTCTTGGAAAGCACAAACCGTCCATCGACATACAAGACGGTTTGCGCCGTAAGCGAAGCCTCGAGCAATACCTGAATGGCATAACGCGACAGCTTCGTCGCATCCGCGATTT
This sequence comes from Tannerella sp., assembly GCF_030528505.1. Taxonomy (GTDB): domain Bacteria; phylum Bacteroidota; class Bacteroidia; order Bacteroidales; family Tannerellaceae; genus Tannerella. The sequence goes on along the minus strand of NZ_JAUMYS010000040.1, from coordinate 19,333 downwards.
CGTCAAGAGTCAACCCGCTTTTGGTCTCGTCCAGCAACCGAAAGATGCCGAATTTGATCATCAGCCGCGATACCTGAAACGTCACGGGAGCAAACGCAATTTCGTGTGCCCGTCGTTGCGCCTCAAGAATCCCCAGCTGTTCTTTCGTATATTTTTTTTCAAGCGCAGGAAACATGTTCATCTTTCCAGAAATTATAAAAGTTAAACCACTGTTCGGGATATTTTTTTACGATACATTCCAATTCGCGAGCGAATGTGCGGGTCATCGCTTCGATCTGTGCACGTTTCGAGCTTTCTGCCGGCACAGGGATACGCACGATACGGATGCGGTATTGCGAGGCCTTCGTTTTCAGCGCGAACATGGCCAGTACGGGCACATCAAACTGCCGCGCAAGGACGAATGCTCCGACCGGGAAGTCGGCCTTGCCGTTCAGAAAATCGCACTCGACACTCTTGCTGCTGCCGAAGGTGCGGTCGCACGGCATGCTGACCATTTCGCCGTTCTTCATCGCTTCGTTGATCAGAAAAATATGCGACATATCTTCCGAAACCGGTATCGTACGGATATTATTGGGTTCCAGAATTTTCGTGCGGTTCTTTTGTACTTCTTCGGATTCTCCTGCGTATATCAGACAATTAATCCGCTTCTTCTGCTGTCGGAGGAGGTAGCCGCATAACTCAGGATTTCCCACATGCGCACCGGCAACAATACAGCCGTACGGTTTCTCCAACATCGAGGTGAACAAGTCGTTATCGGGGCTGTCGACCTTAAAATTCTTCTGTCCGGCATAAACGGCAAAGCGATCGAGCATCGCCTGTCCGAAAACAAAATGATTGCGATACGTCCAAAGTAACGATTTCATCGACGAATAACCGTGTTGTCGTCGGAAATACCGATAAATCGACAAATACCCTTTACGACGAAAAAGCATGTAGAACGGAACGACAAACGCGAGAATGGCGTATCCGACACGGACATTCACGACGGAGAACGTAATCTTCATCGCTTTTTGCCCCAAAGTCGTGCCACCGGTCACTCCATCCCACTCTCTCTCTTTTCCGCGCATCTCAGCCTCTTACCTTCGACTCGATGTAATCGTAAAATTCTTTTACCGTAAGTACGTTCGCCATCTCTTCGGGCTTAATCTTGAAACCGAACGTTTTTTCGACAATAACCACGATATCGACAAAATCAAGGCTGTCTAATCCCAAATCGTCTTTCAACAAAGCCTCGTCACGAATCACATCGGCTTCGATCTCCATCTCTTCGATTAAAAACTCATTGACTCTCGCTTCTATTTCTTTTCTTTCTATCATGCTCTCTTGTATTTATATCTTTTGTTGTTTGTTAAATTATTCAAAGGTTATACCATGGAAATGAGACAAGGTCAGAGCAACCCTCCGTTGATCGAAATCACCTCGCCGGTAATATAAGCGGCTTCGTCGGAGGTGAGAAAGCCGACGAGCGAAGCAACTTCCTCGGGCTTCCCGAACCGTCCCAGCGGAATGTTCTTCTTCAGTTCCGCTTCGTTCAGGTCTTTTGTCATATCCGTTGTGATAAATCCCGGAGCAACGGCATTGACCGTTACTTTTCGCGGCGCCACTTCCTGCGCCAGCGCTTTCGTCGCACCGATAACGGCCGCTTTGGCGGCCGAATAATTCGTCTGTCCCGGTATTCCTTTCAAGCCTGAAAGGGATACGATATTGACGATGCGTCCGTCGCGTTTCATCAGCATATCTTTCAATACGCGTCGCGTGACGTAGAAAAACCCGTTTACCGAGATGTCCAGCACGTCACGCCACTGCGCGCTCTGCATGAAAATCATCATGGCGTCCTGACGGATACCGGCGTTGTTGACGAGAATACCGATATGGTCGTCGGGATGACTGTCTGCCCAGCCTTCAAGCGCCTTGTCGACGGCAGCTTCGTCCGACACGTCGAAAGGCAGCAGCTCCGCCGTTCCGCCATTCGCCTCGATAAGCGCTTTCGTCTCCTCGGCAGCAGCTTCATTCGATGTATAGTTGATAAGGACCGGATTTCCTTTGGCAGCCAATGTCGTGCAGATTGCCCGGCCGATGCCCCGCGAGCCTCCCGTTACTAATGCATATTTCATATAAAACCTTTCTTTCTAACCCTATACAGTAAAATGAGTGCAAAAGTATGAAAAAAAACGATATTCGAAAAACCGGAAATATTTTTTACCTTTGCGTCTCTTAACATCAAAGAGATATGGAGCATCAACGGAAACTTGTTTTATATAACACTCTTTCGCGAAAGAAAGAAATATTTGAACCGCTTCATGCACCACACGTGGGCATGTATGTCTGTGGCCCGACGGTCTATGGCGATCCGCATCTCGGTCATGCACGGTCGGCCATCACGTTCGACATCCTGTTTCGTTACCTGAAACACCTCGGCTATAAGGTGCGTTATGTGCGCAACATCACCGACGTCGGTCATCTCGAGCATGATGCGGACAGTGGCGACGATAAAATCGCCAAGAAAGCGCGGCTCGAGCAGCTCGAACCGATGGAGGTAGTCCATTATTATACGTTGCGTTACCATAAGGCGATGGAACTGCTGAATGTCCTTTCACCGAGCATCGAACCGTATGCTTCGGGACATATCATCGAACAGATCGCGCTGGTAGAAAAGATTCTGAAGAGCGGATACGCGTACGAGAGCGAAGGTTCTGTCTACTTCGATGTAGCGAAATATAACAAAGACCATCGCTACGGCATCCTCTCGAACCGCAACATCGACGATATGCTCAATACCACGCGCGAATTGGACGGGCAACAGGAAAAACGCAACCCGGTCGACTTCGCGCTATGGAAGAAAGCGCAACCCGAACATATCATGCGCTGGCCTTCGCCATGGGGCGACGGGTTTCCCGGCTGGCACTGCGAATGTACGGCGATGGGAAAGAAATACCTCGGTGAGCATTTCGATATCCACGGTGGCGGCATGGACCTGATCTTCCCGCATCACGAATGTGAGATCGCGCAGGCAGTGGCTTCGCAGGGACGTGATATGGTGCGTTACTGGGTACATAACAATATGATTACTTACGAAGGGCAGAAGATGGGCAAGTCGCTCGGGAATGCCATCACGCTGACGGAGTTTTTTACTGGCGACCACAAGTTACTCGCTAAAGCATACACGCCCGTCACGATACGCTTCTTTATCCTTCAGGCACATTACCGCAGCACGGTCGATTTCAGCAACGAAGCGCTGCAAGCGTCCGAAAAGGGGCTGGAGCGTCTGTTCGAGGCTTACGCCCGCTTGCAGAAACTGACTCCCTCGGATGTTTCGACGGTCGATACGAAAGGGCTGCGCGAGAAATGCGAAGAGGCCATGTGCGATGATATGAACACGCCGATCGTAATCTCGCATCTGTTCGATGCGTGCAAAGCCATCAACACCGTACACGACGGGAAAGGAACGATGACAGCCGAGGAACTGGAGGAACTGAACTCCGTCTTCCGCCTCTTTATCGAAGACATTTTGGGGCTTCGCGATACGGCCGCCTCGAACGAAACGAACGAGGCTTACCGCAAGGCTATCGACCTGCTCCTCTCCATCCGGCAGCAGGCCAAGCAAAACAAAGACTGGACGACGAGCGATCACATACGCAACGAGATGGCGGCACTCGGGTTCGTCGTGAAAGATACGAAGGACGGCTTTGAGTGGAGCTTATAACGCCTGACCGATCGAATTAAGATTGGCGGCTTGACAGGCAGATTTCTCTTTCTGCTTATCAAGCCGCCACTCTTTTTTTGTACCTCATCCGAAATGATCTCTTTATCCCAGATTACGCGATACACAGTTCGGCGTTTACCATTATTTAATTGTTAATTGTCAGTTGTCAATGGTTATTTCCCGGGTACATGCCGAATCATGTACCACGCATGACAATTAACAATTAACCATTGACAATTATTATATCAGGCTTACAGCCCTCCGATGAAATACAATGCCTTTTTCCCCAACGCTTCGCATTGGGCTGAATTATCTCGCCCTTTCAGGGCTTTTGTTTAATTGTTAATTGTCAATTGTCATACCGGGTACATGATTCGGCGTGTACCACGCATAACAATTGACAATTAACCATTAACAATTATAATTCATGCTTATTTCTTCTATTGCGGAATCTGGGTTTATCGGAAGCTTACCGCATCCTCAGGCGAACGGTTGATGAGGATATCTCTTTTCGGATCGAAGTCTTTACCGAAATGGTTCCCTTCAAGCGTCACATTCCGAACCTTCTCGAAGAAGAAGAGATGCGTGTTCCAGTGGAACGGCTCGTACTTCGTGTTGTACGTTACCTTATTGTTACGGAATGTAATGCCGTCGGTCGATTTGGCGTACAACAGCGGGTGGTCGAACGTCTCGAATAGATTGTCCTCGATCACAATGCCCGAATGGAAGAGACGCTCCTGCCCATCCAGATCGGGTATTTTCGGATAAATCGAGATGACGGCGTTCGTAAACTGATAACTGCCGGTCAACGCATTGACGAATCTATTATTCCGAATCGTGACATCCTTGCATGCGCCTGTCTCGTACCAGCCGTTGCAATCGCCGCAGAGCAGGATCGCCGTGCCGTGTGTATGATCGAACAGGTTGTTTTCGCAGACGACACGGCGAGGAGTGCTGAACAAGGCGCCTCGCGCGCGGTTGTTTCGCACGATATTATCGGAGAAAACCACTTCGGGCGTCCAGGTCAGGTTCTCGACGCCGTATTTTCCGGCTTCCGAGATTTCCGCCGGTAAGGCCTCGACAAAAGTGATTTCGAACTCTTTCGCGCCGACCTCTGTCGGACGGTCAACCGGCTTAATCGTCCGGATCGTATAGATATGGTTTCCTATCGTCTCCATTCGTTCCGATTCTACGAACTGCACGCTGTCGCCCGGTTCGCCCCATTTGAAGCCCCAAGCCTGATGGTGCATATAACGCGCATGAAGCGTATGATCGTCGATGCGACGCGTAACTCGCAGATAGGTTCCATGTACATTGATGGCATCGTCGGCCATATGCTCATACAGACCGTTTTTAGAGACTATCAAACCCTTGCATCCCGAAAAGTGGGTAGCATCGGCTTGTGTCGTAAAGAAGCGCGGGTCATCGTCACCTCGAAGACAGACATTAAAGCCATCCAACGTAATATTTTCGCTCATCTGTGCCAATAGTCCCATTCCTTCGGCGTAGCGGATGCGTATATTTTCGAAAGAGGTATTCGTACATTCGCTGACAAAGATCGTGGGGGTAGGCCTGTAGCCGGAACGCAGTACAAAGCGTTCGCCGGGAGCCGTATGCGCCGTTTGATCCCATCCTCTGATGAGGAAAGTATCGGGCGAAACCTCCGTTACGGACTCGGGACGGAAGCTGACATCCTGCCGCCTGTATGTTAGCCGTTTGTCGGGCGTAAACGCCATGGCATATGTCGGTATGATCTCAAAGCTCTCGCCGGTAAGTATAAGCCGGCCGTTATCAATGCGATAATGTCCCGACGGATAAATAGTAGCCATCGTTTCGTCCCGCTCTCTGTTTACGTCGAGGATTTGTAACTGTCGCAAGGCAGGAACAGCGAAGTCGATGGAGAAGTTTTTCAGCGTAATGTTCTTTCCGTTCAGCAATGCAAACGGAATCATCCGACCGTGGAAGATAAACTCAGAGCCTTGTCCGTCGAATGTAATATTCTGCAAATATTCGAATGGGAAGGCAACCCGCTTGGGATTGTCCTGGTCATGGTTCGAAATGTAATACTCATGTACAAAAGTGCCTTCCTCATGGAAATGATACGTTCCGGCGGGAAAGGTAACGGTCAAATGAGTCGTATCGGTACATGATTGCAGGTACGCGATCAGTTTGGAGGCCGCATCAGACGCGTTATCCTTTGTATCCGGCAAGCATCCGAAACGGTCGAACGAGACAACGGTCGGCGTTTGTTGCGTACAACCGGCATGACACAAGAGTAGACCTAAAAAGAGTACAATCGTTTTTTTCATCGGATTCTGTTTTATTTCGTTTGTAAATGAAGAGGCTACACGAAGTCTCGTTTTATTCAGCCTCTTCTCGATTATTCCGACAACAAAGATAGGTTATTTATTGAACGATTCAATACATCGTGTTCAGGCATTTTAAGACAAAGCTTGTCGAACACAAGGACAGACCGTACGATCCAAAACAGAATCCGTATGATATTATGGAAACAGTCGTAATTTCATACATTGGATCAGTTTATACTCATTAAACGTACCTATAACCAAGAGTAAAATCTTAGCGAGTAACCTTGCAAATACCAATAAAGATTGTATTTTTGTCTAACGAATGTATAATATGTACTGAAAACAACTCTATTATTGCAGTAAGACATGAAACTATTGAATAAAAACGTGGACGCAGGATTGTTTGTTCTGCGAGTAAGTCTGGGCATACTTATGCTGTTGCATGGTCTTGCCAAATTAACGCATGGTGTGGAAGGGATCGGGCAGATGCTGTCTGCGGCCGGTTGGCCTTCATGGATCGCCTATGGCGTTTACATCGGTGAAATCGTAGCTCCGATCCTGATGATTTTCGGCTACGGTACCCGTATGGCCGCGGCGGTGTTTGCATTTAACATGGTAGTTGCTATCGCGATGGCACATTCCGGCGACCTCTTTACGTTAGGCCGTACCGGAGGATGGGCGATCGAGTTACAGGCCTTGTATCTCTTCGGTGCTTTGGCGTTAATGTTTACCGGCGGCGGTAAATATGCGCTAAGTCGCAGAAGATGGTGGGACTAAGGTAAACTGGCGGGCTGCCCGGTTCTTGCTGCTCAAAAAGTGAAGAAGCCCGGCAGCTCTCTCTTGTTTCCGGTTCGTTGTTTGTTCGATCCCTACCCGATTACTTATGCCATGTCTTTCTTATCAATCTGTTCTTAAGAGCTTTTTCTTCGTCGCTCTGCTTTTATCAGCAGATGTTTTGTTTGCTCAGCAACATATTCCCGTGCAGCTGCTTGGGCCTGAGAAAGGGTTGAGCCAGAGCTCCGTTTTAACGATCCATCAGGATAGTCTGGGCTTCATTTGGGTTGGTACGCGCGACGGACTGAATACGTACGACGGAAACCGGGTGAAAATCTATCGGCACGTTTTGGGCGACACGTGCAGCATCGCCGGTAACCATATCAACGACATCGCAAACGGAGGGGGCGGAAATCTCTGGATCGCGCATAACAACGGGGTAAGCCTTTTTGACCGCAAGAAAGGCATTTTTAGGAATTACAGGATGGGCGGCTCGTCCGACCATGAGATACGGTCGTTATCGGTGATCGACGGGCGCGTCTGGGCAAGTGGCTGGAGCGGCGTTTATCTTTACGACGAGCAAAGCGATCTTTTTTCGAGACCGGATATACCGGACTTCGAATCGGATGTTTTCGGATTTTCCGTCTCAAGAATCGTGACATCGCCCCGAAAAAACGAGTATTGGATTGCGACGGCTACCCGTGGTTTTTTCCGGTATGATGTTTCGGGCAATCGGGTAACGCGTTCTTCTCTTTCTTCCGGAGCAGCTGTGTCACTGCATAAAGACGAGCGGATCGAGGATATTCTTTTTCATCCGAACGGAAAGGCCTATCTCGCGACCTATTACAGCGGACTGTATGAGTGTGATCTTACGGGGAAACCCTTGCGGCATTGGTCTTCTTCGGAAAGAGCCTCCGGCTATTCGCCTTTCGACAACGTCCGTTCGTTGGCCCTGGCACCCGACGGGAACATTTGGATCGGGAGTTTTCAAGGGGTCGGACGACTTGATCCGAACACGGGTACGGTTTCGGAAATCAACCTTCTGAACGGTTTCGACAAGGTGGAGAACACCTCCATCCGCTCTCTGCTATTCGATAAAAACGGCTCGTTATGGATCGGTACCTATCACGACGGCTTATACCTCTACGACAGCTATCTTTCCCGTTTTCAAGCGCATCATATCGCCGCGGGCGGCACTCATATCGTAAGCGCTTTTGCTGATAAAAACGGTTCGCTGCTTGCAGGTACCGAGAGCGGTTATTTGCTGGAATACGGCGACGAAGGCACTTCGCCGAAACGTACGGAATTGAAAGACGCACGCGGAAATCCGATTGTTATCAAATCGTTGTATTACGACGGGGAGAGCGATGTGTTGTGGATTGGCACGTTGCGAAACGGACTCTACAAGATGAAGAATGGGCGGGTAGTATCTGCCGGGCTGGAAACGTTGGGAGTCATTAACGGTATCCAAAAAGCATCCCGGGATTGCCTGTGGCTGCTCTCCGACCGGGAGAATGGATTAAACCGCTACCATACGGTCGACGGTCGTATGACAGCGTTTCCTATCCGCGATAAACTATATGCCGTGATCGGACGAAGTAAGTGCAGGCACTTGTTGCCTGTCGACTCCGTAAATTATCTCCTCTCTACAACAGGTTCGGGAGTAATTGCCTTTGAGAACAGCCCCAGAGGCAAGGTCGAGAAAGTGCTTCCCGATATCCGTCAGGTGAACCACACGCTGCTATTGAACGATACTTTCTACGTAAGCACGAATGGGAACGGGCTTCTTCTCTTAGACAGGGAAATGAAAGTCATCCGCCATTTTACCGAAAAAGAAGGGCTTCAAAACAATACGGTACTCGCGACGCTCTCTTTCGATAAGGGCGTATGGGCCAATTGTATCAACGGTATCTCCCAATTAACGGCCGACGGCGGTTGTATCAACTATCATCTCCGAAACGGTTTTCCTCTGTCTGAAATAAACGAAGGAGCCTATTTGCGAACGAGCCGGGCAGCTTCTCCTTTCGTCATCGGCGGTAAGGACGCGTGGGTTTCGTTTCATCCGAAGAATGTTTATAAGAATCTTTACAAACCTTCGGTCTATCTTTCGGACGTTAAAATCAACAATACTCCGATTGCATCTCTTCCCGATTTCAGCAGCATCGATATGTTTGAACCCAAAGAGATGCGGCTGAAATACGACCAGACGACCGTTACGTTCGAATTTGCCGGATTGAACTACCTGATGCCTGAAAACAACAGCTATAAATTCAGGCTCGACGGTTTCGACGATGACTGGCGGTATACGGGACGGGAGGGACGCGCCGAGTATGGTAAAATCCCTGCCGGACGATATACGCTCAGGGTACATGCGGGAAATAACGACGGCGTCTGGAGCGACCCTTTGACGGTTCCGGTTGTTGTACTGCCTCCCCGGTGGCTTTCGGGAGAAGCCATCGTATTGTATATTGTGCTGTTTATCGCGGCAGTCTGGTTTGTAGTCGGCAACGCGCTGAGAAGAGCGGAACTGAAACATAATATTCGCCTGAAAGAGCTCGAACGGCAGCAGATCGAGCAGATGCACAACATGAAGGTGAAGTATTTCACCGATATCAGTCATGAGATACGTACGCCGCTGATGTTGATTTTAAGCCCGGTGGAGGAATTGCTGGAAGAGTCGTCGCTGAATCCGGACGACCGGGGAAAAGTATCGACCATCCGGTATTACGGCCGGCGACTGTTGCAATTAGTCAATCAGTTGCTGGATATCAACCGCATCGAGTTGGGGAAAGAGCATCCGGATGAAACGCCGGTTATGCTGAAGAACTTTCTGGAAAATGTGGATGCCGCGTTTCAGTCGGTAGCTGTGAAGAACGGGGTTATCTGGAAGACAGACTTGTCCGTAACGACCGACAAGCCGCTGTGGATAGATAAGGATAAAATCGAGAAGGTGCTGCTGAACCTGTTGTCCAACGCCTTTAAATATACGCCGAGAGGAGGATGCGTGTCGCTTCGGGTGCAGACATCGCCCGAAGACAAGGAGCATTGCAGTCTATTGATCGAAGTATCGGATACGGGCAGCGGCATTTCGCCCGAAGAGTTGCCGCATATTTTCGATCGCTTCTTCAAAGGAAAGAAAGCGCACAGCGCCGGGAGCGGCATCGGGCTTTCGCTGGTGAAGAGAATCGTAGAGGATCTGATGAAGGGAGAGATCGGTGTTCGCAGTACGCTGGGTGAAGGCAGTACGTTTACGGTTACGCTACAGGGTATCAGGCTGAGCGAATATCTGCCCTGCACTATGTCGGAAGATTTCGTGCTGCCGGTGGAGGTTTTGTCGGAGCTGGAGAAAGAGGAAGACGAGGTTGTTTTGGTCGAGACATCGAACAAGAAAAGATATAACGTGTTGCTGGTAGAAGATCATGTTACATTGCTGAACATCCTTTCGCGCAAACTAAGTCGGTCGTTCAACGTGTTCAATGTGGTTTCGGCCGAAGAAGCGATCGAAATTCTGAAGGAGACGGATATTGATGTCGTTGTGTCGGACATTATGCTGCCGGGCAAAACAGGTAAGGAGCTTTGTGCCGAGATTAAATCGAATATCCTGACGAGTCATATCGCCGTCATTCTGCTCACGGCTGTTCAACAGCAAGAAATCAAGATGGAAAGCTTGGAACAGGGCGCCGACGGTTATCTGACGAAACCGTTCGCATATAAAGAACTTCAGTTGCGAATCCATAATATTCTGCGCCGGCAGGAGCATTTGCACGAGCTTTACAAAAGAGATGCACTTCCCGAGAAAGGGGAAAACCGCCTGAATCCATACGATCAAGAACTGATGAGGCGCATCGACGAGCAGATCGAGAAGAACCTCTCGAACGAGATGTATTCGATTGAGCATCTGAGTGAAGACGTGGGACTCAGTCGCGTACACCTGTACCGGAAGGTGAAGAAGCTGCTGGGTGTTTCTCCGTCGGTATATCTGCGTGATTACCGACTCAGGAAGGCCGCTGCGATTTTATCGGTCGAGGAGATTCGCGTCAACGAGTTGGCGTATCGGGTAGGGTTTCAGGACGCTAATTATTTTCTCAAATGTTTCAAGGAGAAGTTCGGTATTTCTCCTAAAAAATATTCCTCCCCGCCGGCCTCTTTTCCGGAAGAAAAGAGGAAGGGAGGAGGATAATGCCATTTTGTCAGCCGGCTTACGGCTCGTTCCGTCTTCGTTTCGTCTTCGTTGTTTCTTCGTTCAACATACGAAGAAAAACATCAGAGGAGTTGTGAAAATTCCGTCAGATTGTCAGGGAGGTCCGTAGCACGAACCACGATCTTGTCGCCGGCGAGTTCGGTATTGGTCGTGGTGGCGGTATAGACCCAGTCGATGCCTTGGGGAATGGCTTCGCCTTCTTCGAGCAGGGTGCCGTCGGAATTATAGATTTGTACGGATACGTGTTTGACTTTGAAGTCGTCGTAAACGCGGATGCGAATGGTGTCTCCTACTTGTCCTCCGTAGTTGCTGAGGTCGATCCGGTCGATTTTCGGAGCTTTGAGCATGTCGGCCACGGCTACGTTGTAGGCTCTTCTGCCGGTGCTTTCGTAAAGGGCTTTTTGCGCAGGGTCGGCAAGGACGGACTTTCCGTAGAGCACGGCTTGCTGGAAGCGGGCTTGCTGTTCTTTCTGCTTGTCGGAGTCTTCGCCCGTGCGTTTGCGCGGAGCTTTGGATACGATGGTTTTACCGTCGCGCTGGCTAAACACGATGATGTCGCCGATTTTTCCACTTAATCCGTGGGTCACGATGTTGTTTTTCGATTGTGCCATAATTGTACGATTTTAATTATTAGATGTTCTATTAGACCGTAAAAGTGTCCTATGGTTTAAACGTATGGTAATATTTTTTATTGTGTAGAGGGTTAAAAATTTGACAAAGCTCATATATAGAAATATAATTCTCGTTTTCAGGCAAATAAGCAGCTTATGCTTGCGATCCATGACCTACGGGTCGCAAGCATGTAATAAGGATTTATGCGCTGTCATAATTTAACGATAAACTAATTGTTTGGTGCAGAAGCTCTAACGATTCCAGGACTTTCATTCTTTAGCATATACTCATGCGGGGCAAACAAAAGAAAGCACCCCCGGCGACGTGCCGACGATGCTTTCATCCTCTGTTTTATGTAAGCTGTGGAGGATGTTAACGTATAGGTTTGCCTTCGAGAATGGCTTGCGTGTCCGACGCGATCATATATTCTTCGTCGGTCGGAACGACAAGTACCTTCACCCGGCTCTCCGGCTTGCTGAGAACGATTTCACGGCCTCGCTCATTCTCGTTCTTCTTCGTATCGAATTCGATGCCGAGAAATTCCATGTTTTCACACACTTCGGCGCGTGTAGACCATTGATTTTCGCCTACGCCGCCGGTGAACACGAGAATATCGAGCCCGCCCATGGCCGCGGCATACGCTCCGACGTATTTCTTGATACGGTAATTATACATCTTAAGGGTCAGGATGGCGCGCGGATCACCGTTATACATCGCGCTTTCGATATCCCTCATGTCGGACGACATTTCCGAGAAGCCGGCTACCCCGCTCTCCTTATTAATCAGGTTCGACAGCCCGTCGGCGTCAAGCCCTTCCTTATTCATGATAAACGACAGTGCCCCGGCATCGACATCGCCGCAACGCGTGCCCATCATCAATCCTTCGGTTGGCGTCATTCCCATCGATGTATCGACGGATTTGCCATTCTTAACGGCCGTGATGGAGCCGCCATTCCCGATATGCGCCGTAATGATGCGCTGTGTTTCATAAGGCACGTCGAGGATTTCGCAGGCGCGACGCGAAACGTATCGATGGCTCGTTCCGTGAAAGCCGTAGCGACGCACACCGTAGTCCGTATACATACGGTATGGCAGGGCGTACATATAGGCATAGTCGGGCATTGTCTGGTGGAAAGCGGTGTCGAATACCGCCACTTGCGGCGTGCCCGGGAGAATTTTCTCCATCGCTTCGATACCGAGCAGATTCGCCGGGTTATGGAGCGGAGCCAGAGCGGAACATTCTACTACTTTCGCCAGCAGCTCTTTGGTGATTAATACACTCGAAGCGAACTCTTCTGCTCCGTGCACGACGCGGTGTCCAACTGCGTCAATCTCCTTGAAGCTCTGAATGCACCCATAAGTAGCATCTGTTAAGGTCTTCAGGATAAATTCGATCCCTACTTCATGGTCGGGAATATCTTTTTCGAGTACGACTTTCTCTCCGTTCTTGTCCGTAAACTTCAGAAACGAGCCCTCAAGCCCTACCTTTTCGAGTCCTCCCTGTGCCATCACCTCGCCGGAGGTCATGTCAAAGAGCTTATACTTGATCGAACTGCTTCCGCAATTCAGCACTAATGTTTTCATACGCCTTTCTCCTGTTTTTGTGCGATGGCCTGATTGCACGAAATAGCCACCATATAATATAAATCATCGACCGAGCAACCGCGAGACAAGTCGTTGACCGGCGCCGCCATACCTTGCAGAATCGGTCCGACGGCCTGTGCGCCGCCCAGACGTTGTACGAGCTTGTATCCGATATTGCCTACTTCGAGCGATGGAAACACAAGCACGTTGGCTTTTCCGGCTACCGTGCTACCCGGCGCTTTATGTGCGCCCACAGCCGGAACGAGCGCCGCATCGGCCTGCAATTCACCGTCGATCTTCAGCGTCGGTTCCATCTCCTTGGCCAGCCTTGTCGCCTCAACGACTTTATCGACCATTTCGTGCGACGCACTGCCTTTCGTCGAGAAGCTCAACATCGCGACGGTCGGCTCTACGCCGGCCATGGCACGCGCCGTCTGTGCCGAAGAAATCGCGATCTGTGCCAGCTCCTGCGCCGTCGGATTCGGGATTACCGCACAATCGGCGAAGATCAGCAGACCATCCTTTCCGTACGACGGGTCCTTTACAAACATCAGATAAGCTCCCGATACACAGTTGATACCGGGAACAGTCCGGATGATCTGGAGGGCCGGACGAAGCACATCGCCTGTCGTATTCTGCGCTCCCGCAATTTCGCCGTCCGCATCGCCTGCCTTGATGATCAGACAGCCGAGGTAAAGGGGATTTTCAACCAACTGAGCCGCTTTGTCGGGCGTCATGCCTTTAGCCCGACGCAATTCGAGCAGCAAGTCGGTGTATTCTTGTTTCTTCGCATGATTCTTCGGGTCGACAATGGTTGCCTTGCCGATATGTTTCAGTCCGAATTCACCGGCTAACCGGTTAATCTCTGTCGGCGACCCGATCAGGATAATGTCTGCTACTCCGTCGGCTATCACTCGGTCGGCGGCTTTCAATGTACGTTCTTCCGTTCCCTCCGGAAGCACGATGCGCTGCCTGTTCGCTTGGGCGCGCTCTACGATACTTTGAATTAAATCCATGGAATAAATACTCTTTATAATTATGTTATGTCAGTTCTTCTATGATATGTGCATTATTTTGCTACAAATGTACTAAAAATTGCAAAGTAGGGTTTACAAAAAGCGAATTATTTATTTGTCTACGCTAAATTCAATTTATTTAACACACTAAATCTCCTTGTCGCCCGACAAGATTTGCTGTAGCTCTTCGGCTGAGAGGTTAATGGCAATCTTTCCATTATGCGCTACGGAGATTATCCCCCGCTCTTCGGAAACGATAATGACAATGGCATCCGTTTCTTTCGACATCCCGACGCCGGAACGATGGCGAAGCCCCATATCTTTCGACAGTTTCAAGCTCTGCGCTACGGGAAGAATGCAGCCGGCACCTCTGATTTTTCCGTCTACAATAATCATGGCGCCGTCGTGCAGCGGACTGTTCTTGAAGAAGATGTTTTCGATCAGACGCGTATTCACATCGGCCGTAAAGATTTCGCCGGTATGGATATACGCAGATAAATCCATCTCGCGCTGGACTACGATCAGCGCTCCCATTTTTCTGCGTGCCAGATTCATGCAGGCCAACACAACGGGCGCAATATATTGCTGCTGTTCCTCTGTTTCGGTTTCTTTTCTGGAGAATATCTTTGCGAGAAACTTCCACCCGCGGTTCGAGCCGAGCGCTACCAGAAAACGACGGATATCGTCCTGGAAAAGAATAACCAATACCAGGAAACCGACACTGATAAATTTATCGAGGATAGCTCCCATGAGTCGCATTTCCAACACCTGAGAAACCAAGACCCAAACGATGACTACCGATACGATTCCGCTGAACACCGTAAGCGTTCCCGAACTTTTCATCAGCTTGTAAATCTGGTACGTAAAGAACGCTACCAGCAAGACGTCCAACGCGTCTTTAATTCCGAAAGAGACCCACATAGTGCGTGATTAAGATTGCGTGAGTTGTTTGACGATTTTTATGGCTTCGGCAGCGGCTTTCACATCGTGCACACGCAGGATGTCGGCTCCGTTCAGCAGGGCATACGTGTTCAGCACAGTCGTGCCGTTCAGACTGTCTTCCGGGCTTGTGCCGAGTAATTTATATATCATGCTTTTGCGCGATACACCGACCAGCAAAGGCGCTTCGAAATGGAGGGAGAATTCGGGCAATGAGCGCATCAGTTCATAGTTTTGTTCAAGGGTCTTGGCAAATCCGAATCCCGGGTCAAGAATCACATCGTTGACTCCCAACTGCCGCAACGTTCTGACTTTTTGTGCAAAGTAAAGCATGATTTCTTCCATCAGATCGTCATAGTCCGTATGCTGCTGCATGGTTTGAGGAGTGCCGCGCATGTGCATCAAAACGTACGGCACTTGAAGCGACGCGACCGTTTCGAACATCTGTGCATCGATCATCCCGCCCGAGATGTCATTGACCATGGCTATTCCGTACTCCTCGACGGCGCGTCGTGCAATCGTTGCGCGAAACGTATCGACCGATACAGGTATATCGGGATAGTCTTTCTGCATCCGTTTCAGAGCGGGCTCAATCCGTTGCCATTCGTCAGCTTCCGTAACATCCGCCGCATCCGGGCGCGATGAGTAGCCTCCGATGTCGACGATCGTTCCGCCTTCGGCCAGAATCGTCTCGATGCGCTGTGCTACAGCTACCTCATTCGCCTGACGGCTACCTGCGTAAAACGAATCGGGCGTCGTGTTCAGAATCCCCATGACAACCGGCGACTTCAGCGATAACAAACGCCCGTTCAGATTGATTGACTTCTCCTTCATTCAGGTTCCCTTTTTCAAAAGTTTCCCCACAAAAGTACGGAAATAATATTACTTTTGCGTGATAATTGAACAGGAAGATGAATTTAGACGATTTATACGCTCTTTTCCGGAAATATCCTTCCGTTACGACCGACAGCCGGAATTGTCCACCGGGCTCCCTCTTTTTCGCGTTAAAAGGCGATACCTTCGACGGGAATCGTTTTGCCGAACAGGCCTTGGAGGCCGGATGCGCTTATGCCGTCATCGATGACCCGACCCGGCAGAAGAACGACCGGATGATTTTAACAGACAGCGTGCTCGATACCTTGCAACGCCTTGCGGCGCACCATCGCCGGCAGCTCGGAACGCCCATCATCGGGATTACAGGCACAAACGGCAAAACAACGACGAAAGAGTTGCTTGCTGCGGTACTTTCGGAAGAGTATAAAACCCTTTGTACGCTGGGAAATTACAATAATCATATCGGGGTGCCGCTGACGTTATTGCGCCTCACGGATGAATATGATGTCGCCGTCATTGAGATGGGCGCCAACCATCCGGGCGAAATACGTGCGTTGACCCGGCTTGTACAGCCCGATTACGGATTGATTACGAACGTCGGACAAGCTCACCTCGAAGGCTTCGGTTCGTTCGAAAATGTCGTGCGGACGAAAGGCGAATTATACGATTTTATGCGTACGGGAAGTAAGAAGGTCTTTATTCATCAGGAGAACGAATGGCTGCGGGAAATGGCACACGGGCTGGAGAGAATCGCGTATGGTCGCGAAATGCACGACGATACATTCGTTGCGGGGCGAGTGACCGGGAATCGTCCGTTCCTCTCATTTCAATGGTGGCAAAAGGACGGAGACCTACATACCGTCAATACACAGCTGGTGGGTGACTATAACGTGTGGAACGCATTGGCGGCGATTGCTGCCGGACGTACGTTCGAGGTGCCTGCGGAGAAAATCAACCGGGCAATCGCCGGATATACACCCACAAACAACCGTTCGCAATGGAAGAAGACGGCGCACAATACGTTGATTATCGACGCGTATAATGCCAACCCAAGCAGCATGCGCGTGGCGCTTGAAAATTTTGCCGCGTGGGACGTCGCGCCCAAAGCCGTTATACTCGGCGATATGCGCGAACTGGGCAAAGAAAGTCAGGCCCTGCATGCCGACGTGATCGAACAGCTGAAAACGTGTTGCTTCGAGAAGGTGATGCTTTGTGGCGAGCAGTTTATGGCTGTAGGCGAGAAGCCGTATGAGAGTTTCCCATCCGTCGAGGCGTTAGAGGCTTACCTTGCAAGCAACCCCTTGCGCGGTTATCATATTCTGCTCAAAGGTTCTCACGGGATGCATCTCGAAAAAATCGTCGCGAGATTATAAATGGGCGGCGGTGTGTCATAACGGGCAAACTGCTTCGTTGCTTGCGGAATGAGAGCTCGGTCACATACCTTAGTATGCTCCCTCACACTCATCCTTAGCGCCTTGCTTTTTACCCATTCTTACACACCTAAAGAGGGGGTGCCCAAACATTGCATTTTGACACACCCTCCTTTTTTTATGGTCGGATGATCGAAATCTTCTATCTTTGCCCCGCTCATTTCAATAAAAACGGCAGCATAATGAAAGGATTACCAACGTTTCATCGGGCGAAAGCGCTTTGGGTGAAAAATATGCTCGCGTTATCGCTATACCTTTTCACATCTGTAACGTTCGCCCAGCAGCAACACCATCTTCTCTCCCTCCCTGTCTCTCCTGTTTCTTCCGGGCAGATTGCCGACGATACGGTGTCTTTACTGCTGCGGAAAGAGCGAAAAGCCTTCTTCGACCATCGTGCCGTCCGGATCGGATTGGCTCCGACGTTGTTCTTCACCGCTTCGGCGCTTACGTGGGGAGAGCGGGAAAGCATCCGAAGGAAACGCAATCGCTATATTCCCGGGTTTAAGAATGGCTTCGACGATTATATGCAATATGCTCCGGCTGCTGCCGTCTATAGCATGAAGCTTGCAAAAGTACGAGGACGCAATAGCATGTCGCGCACCCTTTTTTCTCACGGTGCGAGTTTGGTCATTATGGGTGCGCTCGTCAATTCCATCAAATATACGGCGAAGGTAGAGCGTCCCGACGGGTCGACCCGAAACTCGTTCCCGTCGGGACATACGGCTATGGCGTTTACGAACGCAACCTTCATGCACAAGGAATATGGCCTCGTCAACCCGTTATACAGCATAGCGGGATATTCGGGGGCCACCTTCACGGCGCTGGGGCGAAGCCTGAACAACAGGCATTGGATGCCTGACATTCTGGCCGGTGCGGGAATCGGGATTTTGTCTACTCAACTCGGTTATTTTTTTATCGACAAACTATACGGGAACGAAGGCGATCATATCGGACTGCTGTCGCGTGTCAGAAGCAACGGCCATCCTTCTTACCTCTCGGTCAAGTTGGGCAATGCCACGGCGATGCGTAACCTGATGGAATTGTTGGGGAACGGAGCACGTACCAAACCGGGATTTGAAAGCGGGTTTGAAGGAGCATGGTTTATCGGCAAACATTGGGGGATAGGAGGGGAGTTCGCTTTCATGAGTTTCCCGGTGAGCCCGTCGGACAATTTTCTACTCGACGAAGAGTATCCCGATTTGGGTAATGTGAAGTTGAGAACCGAATCGATCGGTACGCTTAATATCGGCATAGGGCCTCACTATGCCCTCGACTTGGGCAATCGATGGCTGTTGATGGCTAAGGCCGAGACCGGTTTGGCTTTCGGGGCAAAAGGAAAAATCATGTATGAGCTTGAAAAAAATTATCCCGGCATAGAGCAAGAAGCCGAGATGCTTTCTTACAAGCCTCATACGGCATGGAGAGGATGTGCGGGGGCGTCGATTACGTATAAGTTTCATGATGAGATGGGAATCTCGTTCTATACGAACTATAATTATTCGAGGCCGACGATCAATTTTAGTCTCAGTGAGAGTTTGAGGGATGCGGAAGATGAATCGCTCCAAGTTGAAGCCGAGCAGGCGTTCGATTATTTAGGCATCGGGCTACGGCTGACGGCTTTTTTCTGAAAACAACGCAACGCATGATTTTTCTGTAGAGCCAACACGATTGTTGCTGTTTTTTCGTATCTTTGTCGCAAAATTGAGCGGCTGTGGTGTAATTGGTAGCCACGTCAGACTTAGGATCTGATGCTTCACGGCGTGGGGGTTCGAGTCCCTTCAGCCGCACCGAATCTCCGAAAGCAGAGATGCTTCCGGAGATTTTTTTATCTATCTCTTCGTTCCCGCGTATTCGAAATAAGGGAAATAAATCTTCACACAGATTGATTAGAAACAATTTGCGGGAAATAAATCTTCACGCAGATTTATTAG
>NZ_JAUMYS010000039.1 GCF_030528505.1 Tannerella sp. | reverse complement strand
TATCAGGAATATGCTGAAGGGGCTTCACCCAGGCATCGAATAATTCGGAAACGAAAAAACATCGTCGGCAGGGACGCATAAGATCCCGCAGGTGAAACAAAGAGCTCGGACGTGAAAAGCGGATACTTTTTTATAAATCGGTCAGTGGAAAGGAGGTATTTGTCGGTTGAATTTACCCAAACGACACCTTTGGAAATTATTTTGCGGATCAATGAACTTTTTCGTAACTTGCGACGTGTTTTAATTGTTATATAGACACAACGGCAAAAAGAAACGAACATTACAAACATTAATTTATTTGCAAAGAATATGAAAAGAGTGAATCTATGGGTTATGATGCTGCTTAGTGCAGCGGTATTGCTCTCCGGTTGCGGAGCCAGCAACACGACGAAAGGAACAGCCATCGGCGTAGGCGGCGGCGCGGCGGTAGGCGCGGGAGTCGGCAAGATTGCCGGAAATACGGCCTTGGGCGCCGTGATCGGCGCGGCGGTAGGCGGCGCGGCAGGCGCCATCATCGGCAAGAAGATGGACAAGCAGAAGAAAGAGCTGGAGGAAGTACTTCCGGAAGAAACGAAGGTGGAAGTGGTGGAAGAAGAAGGACAGGCTCCTGCCTTGAAGGTGACGTTCGACTCGGGTATTCTGTTTGCTACGAATTCGAGCACCGTCAGCGAAGCTTCGAAGTCGGCACTGCGCAACCTGGCTACGAATCTGGAGAGAAACCTCGATACGAACCTCCGCATCGTAGGTCATACGGACAACACGGGAAAGGTGGATTACAACCAGACGCTTTCGGAGCGGCGCGCGAAAAGCGTGTACGACTATTTGGTGGAGCAGGGAGTCAGTACGAAACGAATGACGTACGAAGGCAAAGGCATTCATCAGCCGGTGGCCGATAATACGACCATCGGAGGACGTGCACAGAATCGACGCGTTGAAATCATGATCAGCGCCAACGAAAAGATGGTAAAAGAAGCCAAGCGAGAAGCCGGAGAATAATTCTTCGAAAAGATAACGAAACAGAGAGAGGCGGCCTTCCCTAACCGAAGAATCGGTTTCCGGAGGTCGTCTCTTTTGTGTTATGCTGTAAGGATGTCAACAGTACGTTTCTGAACGAGGAAATCGAATTCTTTCGGTTGCAAACCTTTATTCTTGCTAAACGAAAACGCTATTTACACCGGAAATCATCCAAACAAGAAATGTTTTACTAATTTTACGTCGAATTTATATGAATCCATTTAATAAACAGAGCCTATGAAGAAGTATATGGTGAGTATCATGTTAGCGGGGTGTTGGTTCGTGTCTGCGACGGTTGCAGGCCGGGAAACCTCGAAGATGGACCGGTTTATCGATGAGCTGATGAACCGGATGACACTACAAGAGAAGATCGGCCAGTTGAATCTGCCTGTTTCGGGAAATATCGTTACGGGCGAAGCCAAGAGCAGCGATATTGCGGCGAAGATTGCGCGTGGCCAGGTCGGCGGACTGTTCAATCTGAAAGGCGTTGCGAATATCCGCGCCTTGCAGGAGATTGCCGTAGAAAAAAGCCGTTTGAAGATACCGCTTCTCTTCGGGATGGACGTGATTCACGGCTATGAAACCGTTTTCCCGATCCCTCTTGCGTTAGCATGCAGTTGGGACATGGAGGCCGTGAAGCAGTCGGCACGTATCGCGGCCGTGGAAGCTTCGGCCGACGGTATCTGCTGGACGTTCAGCCCGATGGTCGACCTCTGTCGGGATGGTCGTTGGGGACGGATGGCCGAAGGGGCCGGCGAAGACCCGTATCTGGGCGCGCAGATCGCCCGCGCAATGGTCGAAGGGTATCAGGGCCATGATTTATCTGCCGCGAATACGCTCATGGCATGCGTGAAGCACTTCGCTCTTTACGGCGCCTCGGAAGCCGGACGCGACTATAATACGGTCGACATGAGCCGACGCACCATGTTCAACGATTACTTCCCGCCGTATAAGGCAGCCATCGACGCCGGAGCCGGATCGGTAATGACTTCGTTCAACGTCGTCGACGGCATCCCTGCAACAGGCAACAAGTGGCTGCTGACCGACGTGCTGCGCGACATGTGGGGCTTCGGAGGCTTTGTCGTCACGGACTATACCGCCATTGCGGAGATGACCGAGCACGGCATGGGCGACCTGAAACACTCCTCCGCCCTCGCGCTCCACGCCGGCACAGACATGGATATGGTCTCCGACGGGTTTGTCGGTACGCTCGAACCATCGCTCCGTGAAGGAAAAGTTACGATCGAAGCGATCGATCGTGCTTGTCGGCGGATACTGGAAGCCAAATACAAACTGGGATTGTTCGACGATCCTTACCGTTATCTGGACGCTCGCCGGGCCGAAAAGGAAATCTTTACCTCCGCCCATCGGGCCGAAGCCCGTCGCATAGCGGCGCAAACGTTTGTGCTGCTCAAGAACGACGGCGGAATATTACCGCTGCAACGTAGCGGGCGTATTGCGCTGATAGGCCCGATGGCCCACAGCCGCTTCGACATGCCCGGAACGTGGAGCGTCGCCGCTCGTCCCGAAGGATACAAGTCTCTCTACGAAGCGATGAAAGATGCCGTAGGCACGAAGGCGGAAGTCGTGTACGCCAAAGGCTCGAACCTGATGCACGATGCCGGACTGGAGAAAAACGCGAAAGCTTTCGGAGGACCGGAAAGAGACGAGCGTCCGGCGGAAGAAATCCTGCGCGAAGCGCTCGAAACTGTTGCCGGAGCCGATGTGATCGTAGCCGCCGTAGGTGAATCGTCGGGGATGAGTGGTGAATGCAGCAGCCGCAGCGACCTCACTTTGCCCGACGCCCAACGCGACCTGCTGGCCGCCTTAAAAAAGACCGGAAAACCGATTATACTCGTGTATTTTTCGGGTCGCAGCACGGTGATGACGTGGGAGAACGAACATATTCCGGCCATTCTCAACGTCTGGTTCGGAGGAAGCGAAGCCGGCGATGCCATCTGCGACGTGCTGTTCGGCGACCGGGTGCCGGGCGGACGGTTAGTCACCTCCATGCCCAAAAGCACCGGACAGCTCCCCCTCTACTACAATCACCTGAACACCGGACGCCCCGAACGCCAGTGGTTTTCCAAGTTCCGCAGTAACTTCCTCGATGTAGACAACGATCCGCTTTTCCCCTTCGGTTACGGACTTTCGTACACGACTTTTGCATACGGCGAAGTGCGGCTCGACCGTCATACGCTGGACGAAGGCGGCAAAATCACGGCTACGGTCGAGGTAACGAATACGGGCGCATACGACGCGGACGAGGTCGTACAACTCTATATCCGCGATGTGGTGGGCAGTGTATCCCGTCCGGTCAAAGAACTGAAAGGCTTCCGGCGAATCAGCCTGAAACGCGGCGAAACGCAGACCGTGTCGTTCAACATCACGACGGACGATCTCCGTTTCTACAATGCCGACCTCGACTATGTGTGCGAACCGGGCGAGTTCGAGCTGATGATCGGCCGCAACAGCGCCGACGTCCAGACCGTTCGCTTTATGCTTAAATAAAACAGCCATAACGCATACATTGATTTATTGATCTTTTTTATCGATCTTTGTAACGGATTCCATGAGTTTGAGACATTCATTTGTCATACGATACATTCCCGTCATCATGCAGCTCCTCCTTTTTTCATGCGGAGACGCATCTCGTGACCGACAACTGCTGCATGAGGCGGGAATGTTATCGGACTCGTTGCCCGCAGATGCTCTGACAAAGCTGCAAGCCGTCAATAAAAGCGAACGCTTCACGAAACCCGACTATGCAAAGTACGAAAAAATCTTTGTCGATGCCGGCGCGTCTAAAATCTCGGTTTTCATGTTGCCTTTCAGCGGAGCTCCTGCCGTGGCGTGGACGCAGGATTTTGCCGGCAATATGATCGACTTAAAGATGGATTAGAAAGAATTTCTCCGAAAAAAACAGGCCGGTCTATCTACTGAAAAAGGCGGGTTCCGATATTCGGTAACCTGCCTTTTAAAAAGTTGCGGAGGCAAGATTCGAACTTACGACCTTTGGGTTATGAGCCCAACGAGCTGCCACTGCTCCACTCCGCGATATATCGTCATCAAATTTGTTGTTTGAGGCCGCAAAGATACGACACTCTTTTGAAAAAACAAAATATTCCGTTTTTTTTTCCTGCGCATTGGTAAATCGCAACTTTTTTATCTACTTTTGCGCACAAATTAAACGAAAGTGTGCAGTTTATGTCCATAGCCGTCTCCAAAACGCGTGATACGTTAGTTGATGTCGCCCGTCAGCTCTTTGCCCGCATGGGGTATCACAATACGACGATGAACGACATTGCACAAGCTTCGCAAAAGGGCAGACGCACCCTGTATACGTATTTCAAGAACAAAGACGATATCTTTTCGGCCGTCGTGGAAGCCGAACTTAACAAGCTGCTCGAAATGCTGCTCGAAGTCGCCGCGAAACAACTGCCGGCCGACGAGAAACTGATTTCCTTTATATATATACGTTTAGATGCGGTTAAAACGATCGTATTCCGTAACGGTACGTTGCGGGCTACGTTCTTCCGCGACATCTGGCGGGTCGAGAAAGCCCGCAAAAAGTTCGATCAGCGCGAAACGGAAATCATCTGCAATATTCTGGAAGAAGGTGTCAAAAAAGGCATCTTCCATGTTCCCGACATCCGGGTGACGGCGCTGATTATTCATCATGCACTGAAAGGGCTGGAGGTTCCCTACATTCGCGGACATATCAGCGACTCGGAAAGAGACCGGATCATTGAGCGGCAAAACATGATGAATCTTATCTTCAATGGAATTAAAATCAAAAACAATGTATATTAACGCTACAGGATTTTATATCCCCGAACAACGGATTCCCAATTCATATTATACGGAAAAAGCAGGACTGACAGACGACTGGATCGTGCAGCGCACCGGTATAAAAACACGGGCGAGGGCGCGAGCCGACGAGAATATCAATACGATGGGACTCGAAGCCGTACGAAACGCCTTGCCTTCGCTCCCGTACGACATCAAAGACGTAGACCTGATCGTGGCCGCCACGTATTCACCGTACGACACCGTCGGCACAGCCGCTCATGTCGTACAACACGCCTATGAGATTGAGGATGCCAAGGCGTTCACCATCTCATCGGCTTGTTCGTCGTTCGTGAACGCGCTCGAAATCGTCGAAGGGTATTTTGCCTGCGGGAAGGCGCGCAAAGCACTGATTATCGGAGGGGATAAAAACTCGGCTTACAGCAACGAAGACGATCCGAAGGCCGGGCATCTTTGGGGCGACACGGCCGTGGCTTTTTTTATTTCGAACGAACGTGTCCATGAGAAAGACTACGAAGTGCTGGAGATTTACACCGAGGCGCTCGGTACGCTCGGCAAAGGCCCCGAAGGCATCCAGCTGCGTCCGCGCGACGGGGGAATCCGTATGCCCGAAGGAAAAGACGTCTTCATACAGGCGTGCACGTACATGCCCAAAAACGCCAAGCGTCTGCTGGAAAAGAACGGCTATACGTTCGACGATCTCAGCTACTTCATCGGCCATCAGGCCAACCTGCGGATATTAAAGAACATCGCAAACAATATCCGCATACCCGACGAAAAAATCCTGAGTAACATGGAGGAATTGGGTAACACCGGTTCGGCCAGCTGTGCGCTCGTCTTCGCCCAGCATATCGACCGGTTCAAGAAAAACGACTTGGTGTGCATCAGCGTTTTCGGCGGCGGATACTCGGCGGGAGCCTGCCTCATTCGTATATAATTGAGACACGATACAGACTTTACCAATTCAAACCTTTAAAAATTCAATAAAAATGAAACTACTGGAAGGAAAGACAGCCCTCGTGACAGGCGCTGCACGCGGCATCGGCAAAGCGATTGCCCTGAAATTCGCTTCGGAAGGAGCAAACATTGCATTTACCGATCTGGTAATCGACGAGAACGCGCAAGAGACGGAAAAAGAAATCGCTGCCTTCGGCGTGAAAGTGAAAGGATATGCATCGAATGCGGCGAACTTTGACGAAACGCATCAGGTGGTTGACGAAATTGTGAAGGACTTCGGTGGCGTGGATATCCTCGTCAACAACGCAGGGATCACAAAAGACGGCCTGATGCTGCGCATGAGCGAAGCACAGTGGGATGCCGTCATCGCCGTCAACTTGAAATCGGCGTTCAACTTCGTTCACGCCTGCTTGCCCGTCATGATGCGCCGGCGTAGCGGAAACATCATCAACATGGCCTCGGTCGTAGGGGTACACGGCAACGCCAGTCAGGCGAACTATGCCGCTTCGAAGGCCGGCATGATTGCCATGGCCAAGTCCATCGCACAGGAGATGGGCCCGAAAGGCATCCGGGCCAACGCGATTGCTCCGGGCTTTATCGAAACGGCCATGACAGCCGCACTGCCCGAAAACATCCGCGAAGAATGGATCAAAGGAATCCCCTTGCGTCGTGGAGGTACGCCCGAAGATGTGGCTAACACCGCCGTATTCCTCGCCTCGGATATGTCGTCGTACGTTTCCGGACAGGTGCTCCAGATCGATGGCGGTATGAACATGTAACGAGGGCGAAGCGCACAAGCCTTCCCCTCCGAACAAAACCCGTATCATGAAACGGACTAACGATTTTCTTACGTGGTGGTTATGCCTTGCCTTGCTGTCTTTCTGCGTACCGATGAATGCGCGAAACTCCGCGCCCGCAGAAAGCAGCGGCATGGCTACCTCCGGTAAGTTCGAACACAAAGACCCGTTGCCGCGTAACAAAGACGCCGCACGGCAGATGGACACCGTCATCGCGCGTTATCTGGAAGCTGTTCAGGCCGCCGGTCACGACTTGCACAGTATCATGATCGTACGGCACGGCGAAGTGATTGCCGAGCGATGGTTGGGCGATCATGCTCCGGACCAACTGCATATCCTCAACTCCGTCAGCAAAACGTTTACTTCGATGGCCGTAGGCTTTGCCGTGGCCGAAGGACGCATCCGGACGACCGACAAAGTCATCGATTTCTTCCCCGATAAATTACCGGCAAACGTAGACGAAAAGCTGAAGAAGATGGAAATACGCCACCTGCTCACCATGTCGTCCGGGCACGACACCGACCCGACGGCCAACATCCGTCAGCATCACGACAAAGATTGGGTTGCCGAGTTTCTGGCCGCTCCGCTCGCGCACGATCCGGGACAAGTATTCGTTTACAATAGTCTGGCCACGTATATGCTTGCCGCCATCGTACAGAAAGTGACGAACCAGAAAACGGTCGATTACCTTCGCCCGCGTCTCTTCGACCCGCTCGGCATCGGCACGGTGAGATGGGATGAAAGTCCGCAGGGCATCAACTGTGGCGGATGGGGACTGTACGTCCGTACCGAAGATATGGCCAAGCTCGGACAACTCCTCCTGCAAAAAGGACAATGGAAAGGACGCCGGCTGCTTCCCGCCGCATGGATCGACGAAGCCAGCACCTCGCACATCTCCTCGCTCCCCGCCGGAGCACGCCGCGAAACACTGAAAACCCGTCCCGAAGACAGCGACTGGCTGCAAGGCTACGGCTATCAGATGTGGCGATGCCGACATAACGCCTTCCGTGCCGACGGCGCCAACGGACAGTTTATTATCATCCTGCCCGAAAAAAACGCCGTCATCGTCACTACGGCACACATCGGCGACATGCAGGCCGAACTGAA
This sequence comes from Tannerella sp., assembly GCF_030528505.1. Lineage (GTDB taxonomy): Bacteria > Bacteroidota > Bacteroidia > Bacteroidales > Tannerellaceae > Tannerella. The sequence goes on along the minus strand of NZ_JAUMYS010000039.1, from coordinate 20,914 downwards.
TATGATTTGGGAACATCTGTTGCCTGCGTTATAGCAGCATGGCAGAACAAAGACGTCCGTCGACACGACGACAGGAACAAAATGCTATTACGTATCCGTCGACACATCGCTTATCTTTAGCTTCTTCGTCACAACGATTAAAGAAAGGAATCATATGCTTTAAGGGATGCGTGAAACACAGTTGTGTTCCAATTGTTTCACAACTGTTGTTTAAATAAAAGAGCCGCAGGAAAAAGCTTAGCTCCGGTTATGGCCAGGTTAAAACGTACGATACAAACATCATAAAATAAAGGGAATGGCTTATTACAACTTATACGAGACGACTGATCCGAATCGGTCAACGTATCTCGACGGCTTATATGAGACCCTAAGAAACGAAACGTATGGAAATCATTTATGAAGATAATCACCTGATTGCGGTGAACAAGAACGGGCACGAGCTGGTGCAGGGCGACAAAACGGGCGATGCCTCGCTGGCCGATTTGCTGAAGACGTGGCTGAAGGAGAAGTATGCCAAGCCCGGCAATGTATTTGTGGGTGTCACGCATCGCCTCGACCGTCCGGTAACGGGCGTCGTGGTCTTTGCCAAAACGAGCAAAGCGCTTTCCCGGATGAACGAGTTATTTCGCACCGGAGAGATCAAGAAAACGTATTGGGCCATCGTACGCAACCGTCCGCCCGAGATAGAGCAGGAGTTGACGCACTGGCTCGTGCGCAACGAGAAGCAGAACAAAAGCTACGTGTGTGCTCCGTCCCAAAAGCCGGATGCGCGAAAAGCCGTGTTACATTACCGGCTCATCGCGCAATCCGAACATTATTATCTCCTCGAAATCGACCTGCAAACCGGCCGGCATCATCAGATTCGCTGCCAGCTGGCGGCCATCGGCTGCCCCATCCGGGGCGACCTCAAATACGGCGCCGATCGCTCCAATCCCGACGGAGGCATCAGTTTGCACGCCCGTCGCATATCGTTCGTTCATCCGGTATCGAAACAACCGGTCGATATCGTCGCACCCGTACCGGACGAACCGCTTTGGAAAGCGCTGACGGAAGGTGTGCCCAAACTGGCGTTTTGACACACTCTCCTGCAATTTTATTTCTTGGCAAACAGTTCGTCAAGTTTCTTATTCAAGTCATCGCCCATGAGGTTGCGTGCCAGAATCGTGCCATCCTTGTCGACGAGGATCGTACATGGGATGCTGTTCACGCCGTAAAGCGCACCACCTGCCGACTTCCAGCCTTTCAGGTCGGAGAGATGAATCCAGTCCATCTTCTTCTCTTTGATCGTTTTCAGCCACGCCTCTTCTTCCTTGTCGAGCGAAATGCCGACAATCTCGAAGCCTTTCTTGCGATACGTCTTGTACGTGGCCGTCAGGTTCGGCATCTCATGCATGCACGGTCCGCACCACGATGCCCAGAAATCGATGAGCACCACCTTCTTGCCTTGTCCGACGTAATCGGACAGCTTGCGCATCTTTCCTTTCGGATCGGGCATTTCGAAGTCGACGAACGTCTTTCCCGGAGCCACACTTTTCAGCACTTCAAGGTGAGCGACCATCGGACTGATACCGGGAAAGCTCATAAACGTCGAATCGGCTTTGGCAAAGATGGCTTCCTGCTCGCTTTCATCGATATAATGACGGAATTCGTGAAGCAGTTTCGCCGCCGACAATTTAGTCGGATTCGCATCAATATAGGTTTTCACCGCATTCAACACATCCGTATCGATCTGATACGCTTTCTTTTCAGCTTCCTGATCGCCTGCTCTGATGGCTTTCACCAAGTCGGCATATCCCTTGCGCGCCGTCATAATCGACTCACGCACCGTCTTGAACGCGTCGTTCTCCGGTGTCCCCGTCACATACGAAAACGTATCGAGCACAGCCTGCATCTTTCCGTCGTGCAAGACAAAGAGAGTCGAGAACGCAGGAGATTCGCCCGGTCGTGCCGCGCCCCCTTCTTCGAAATGAAGCATACAAAGTTGCCCCTGTGTTGCGGCGCCCTCGAACTTAAACGCATTCTTCGCAATCAACGCACTGTCAATCACTCCTCCTTCTTTCCCGAAAGAAGTCAGATAGACGTATTTGCCTTCCACGTCTGTGCGCGCCTCGGCAATCCGTCCCTCAATCACGTAACCGGCCTTTTGTCCGCCCTGGTTACAACCCGTTAATGCGGCTATCGAGGCCGCAAGTACAAAAATCTTTTTCATAACAAAAATATTTAATTCCAATTCGATTCCTTATACATTATATTATATAACAATCACGGCCGACAATAGTTCGCCTCGATCTCTCTTTTTCTTTTCGAAGGCCGCCTGCAAACGGCCGCAAAAGTACATTTTTATTTTCCAACCTCTCTTTTCAACCGATTTTATTTGTCGGTTTGAATATTCGCATTAACTTTGCATCGCAAAGTACTTTTAAGAAATGGAAAATAAAGACGTATTCAACACCTTGAACGAAATCAGGTCTTTGATGGAGAAATCGTCGAAGGTTTTGAGTTTAAGCGGAGCATCGGCCATTTTAGTCGGTGTGTATGCATGTATTTCGGCAGTCGTGGCGTATTACATGTTGGGCGGTACGGGCGGATGGTCGCAGGAGCTGCCTTCGTTTCCGCGTCTGCAAGTCAATACGCCTTATCGCATGCAGCTGATGCTGATCTTTGCGGCTGTGCTCGTTGTGCTGTGTCTGGCCACCGTGTTCTTCTTCTCGCGGCGAAAAGCGAAACGGAGCGGACAACGTTTCATATTCGACCGCACGGCGCAACGGATGTTGCTGAACTTTTTCCTGCCACTCGTCGTAGGTGGTATCCTCTGCCTCTCGCTCATCTGGAAGCAGCACTACGGACTGACCTCCTCAGTGATGTTGATCTTCTACGGTATCGCTTTAGTCAACGCCTCGAGTTATACGTATTCGAATACGCGGTATCTGGGCTATGCCGAACTGCTGCTCGGTCTGGCCGACAGCTTTGTCGAAGGCCATGCCCTGCTGTTTTGGACACTCGGCTTCGGGCTCTTCCATATCGTTTACGGCATTTTCTTTTATCTCAAATACGACCGCCCTGCCCGCACCCGATGAAACCGATACCGGAAGAGATCAACAAAGCGTTTGAGAGTAAGGCGCGGTTAGGCATCATGTCTGTCCTGATAGCCAACGAATCGGTCGATTTCGTCACGCTGAAAGCGCTGCTCGAAATGACGGACGGCAACCTGGCCAGTCATACGCGCAGTCTGGAAGCGCTCGGCTATCTTCAGAGCAGCAAGCAGTTTATCGGACGTAAGCCGAACACGACATTTGCCATCACGAAGAGCGGACGTGACGCTTTCATCGCCCATATCAACGCCCTCGAAGCTTTTCTGAAAGAACAGATGAAACAATATCAAAAATAATTTTTTTCGCCCAAACACTTTGCATCTCAAAGTTCTTTTTATTGAATATTTATCTAGTAGACTTATAATATAAACTCTTAAAAACAATGTAAAATGATGGAAACAGAAAAATCCAATCCGCAAACAGGAAAACAACCGACACCCCCGCAGTGGGAAATACCTTCCCCTCCGCCCCCCGCAACAGGGGGACTGAAACTGCCACCGCACTGGCACATGTTCATCAAAGTAGTGCTGATCGGCGTGTTGACCCTACTGCTGATGATTCCGATGATGATGATTGAAAACCTGATTGGCGAGCGAGAGCGGACGGCCGAAAATGCGACCGACGAGGTACATCAGAAATGGAGCGGTGGACAAACCGTGCTCGGCCCCGTGTTAACCATCCCCTTCAAAGGAGTTGTCAGAATGGACAGCGACGGGAAAGTGGAGCAAACTATCAGTATCGTCAATGTATCGCCGGAAACACTCGAAATCACCGGCGACATCCGAACTGAGGAGTTGAAGCGCGGTCTTTACAAAATCGTAGTATATCATTCACCGATCGAAATGAAAGGTACATTCGTACTGCCGGAAGATTTAAATATTCCGAGCGGCAACCTGAATGATCTGCATTTAAATGAGGCGATGATCAATATCGGCATCTCCGACCTGCGCGGCATCGGTGAGCAGGTAACAATGACTTTCGGGGAACAGACGCTCGTTTTCAATCCGGGCATTCCGCATAATCAAATGTTCTCGTCGGGCGTATCATGCAAAGCCGATGTCCGTGCGCTACTCGAAGGACAAACCATATCCTTCTCCGTAAAACTGGAACTGAAAGGCTCGGAATCGCTCTACTTCGCTCCGCTGGGTAAGACGACGAGTGTAGCGCTGACCTCAGACTGCCGGACGCCGAGCTTCACCGGAGCTTTCCTGCCCGACCATCGCGATGTGACAGGAGCCGGCTTCACGAGCGACTGGAAAGTGATGCACCTCAACCGTAACTATCCGCAAGCCTTGACCGACAGCAACTGGAACGACGAGGTAACTAAATCGGTCTTCGGCGTAGATATGCTGATGCCTGTGCAACATTACCAAAAATCGATGCGCTCGGTTAAGTACGCGATGCTGATCATCCTGCTCACGTTCGTCGTCAGTTTCTTCGTCGAAGTGCTCCAAAAGAAACAAGTACATCCGTTTCAGTATCTGCTTATCGGGTTGGCGTTATGCCTGTTCTATTCGCTGCTGATCTCCATTTCGGAACATACCGGCTTTACGACGGCCTACACCGTGGCATCGGCCATGACCGTCTCGCTGATCACATGTTACATGGCCGGCGTACTGAAAATCAAACGAACGGCATTGACCATCGGTGCACTGCTGGCCTGTTTGTACGTGTATATCTTCGTACTGATACAGATGGAAACGTATGCATTGCTTGCGGGAAGCATCGGGCTGTTTGTGATTCTTGCCGTCATCATGTACGTGTCGCAACGCATCAACTGGAGCGGTCGAGCATAAGTCTCAGGAACGTTCCAAGGGCGAGTAATCCCGTTTTTATTCCAGAGGAGATATCGAGACGAAACGTTTCGGTAACTCCTCTCGAGGTAAGTGCGGATGCTCGCCTCTTTTTTCGTCTATTGGAGACGGATAAAGTCAGACTGTTCGTTCCTTCACTTTCCAGAGCGAAGTGCCCCACAGCCCTACAAAAGTGATGGCGCCGTTAATCATCAGGATTTCGTACCCGAAGCGGTAGCCCATAACGCGCAACACCAGCTGCTCGAAAGCATAACAAATCAGGGGCGAGGCGATACATATATAAGGTACGTAACGGTCGATCGGCTGACGTTTCGTAAACAGCCCGAAAGCAAACAGTCCCAGCAGCGGCCCATACGTGTAAGAAGCAATGACATAGATCGCATCGATCACGCTGCGGTTATTCAGCGCTTTGAATATCATAATGATGATAACGAACAGCACCGAGATCAGCAGATGCACCTTCATACGCGTCTGTTTGGCTTTCTTGGCCTGTTCTTTTTCAATGCCGAGTATATCGACGCAGAACGAGGTGGTGAGCGCCGTCAGAGCCGAGTCGGCGCTGCTGAAAGCAGCCGCAATGATCCCGATCGTAAAGAATACGAGAATGGTGCTTCCCAAAATGCCCGAGGTGCAGAACATCGGAAGAATGTCATCGCCCGAAGCCGGCAACGTAATTCCCTGCTGTGCGGCGAGCGTGAGCAACAATACCCCCAGACAGAGGAACAGAAAATTGATCGGTGTAAAGGCCAGTCCGTAAGTGTACATATTCTTCTGCGCATCCTTCAGGCTCTTACACGAAAGATTCTTCTGCATCATATCCTGATCGAGTCCGGTCATCACGATGGTAATGAATATCCCGCTAAAGAACTGTTTTACGAAATGCTGTGTGCTGCCCCAGTCGCTCCACTCGAAAATGCGGAAATGGGGACTGTCCGTAACCGCCTGCCACATGCCCGTCATATCCAGCCCCATCCGGTCTTTTACTTGCCAGATAATCACCACAAGCGTGCCGACAAGGCAGAGCGCCTGCAACGTATCGGTCCAGATAATCGTCTTCACGCCGCTGCGGTAGGTATAGAGCCAGACGAGAAGGATACTGACGATGACCGTGACCCCGAACGGGATATTCCACGTACTGAACACGTAGGTCTGCAAGATAAGCACCACGAGATAGAGGCGTGCGGCCGCACCGATAATTTTCGAAAGCAGGAAGAACGAAGCTCCTGTTTTGTAACTTCGCCGCCCGATACGCGTTTCGAGATACGTATAAATAGAAGTGAGTCGCAACTTGTAGTAGAGGGGAAGCAGTACATTCGCAATCAACACGTAGCCAAAGAAAAAGCCGAGTACCGTCTGCATATACGTCATATCGATCTGGCGTACCCAGCCGGGCACCGAAACGAACGTCACCCCCGAGAGCGATGATCCGACCATCCCGATGGCCACGATATACCACGGCGACTTACGGTTTCCCAGAAAAAAAGCATCGTTACTTGAGCTCTTACGTCCCGTTATCCATGCAATCAAGAGCAATAGAGCGAAATAGGCGACAATAATCAGAAGAATAAGCTGACTGCTCATAGAAGTTCCGTATTTTTTGCTTTAGTTTTTTGCGACTTTATTTTCGCGGGCAAAACTACGCTTTTTTCCCGATTTAGCAAAAATGTCGTATATTTGTGTTCGGTTCAGAAAAAGACGGAGGAAAGACAATGCAACAACCGGGTGAATTCAAACAATTTCAAAAATTCCTATCGGAGACGGAAGGAGATTTTCATGTGCTTGAACAACGCGTGCCGGTAGAGAAGCAATTGCAGTATTTCAAGTTCTCCGACCGATTGAGAAAGGAAGCGATTCCATGGACGGAAGACGACTTTGAACAATTTGAGAGCGATCTCTACAATCCCGAATCGACCGAAGAATACAAACGGCGTATCCTATCCATATTCGCCGTGTCGAGGGACGTCAAATCGTACCGCAGACTGGAACGCTACGTGCAGTCACCGGCCCCCGAACTGACCGACTGGGCTTACATGGCGCTGATGGAGAGCCGAATCATGCTGGAGTCGGAGCTCTCGGAAGAGAAACAGATTTATATCTCCACGGGCTTGGGAGGCAAAGGCCAAAAACTTCGCTTCTATCTCCTGCTTCAAGCAAGCGAGAACCAACCGTTTCTCGATTATCAGCGCAAAGTGATTGAACGAGAGTTTGCTTTTGCCATGCAGAACGCAGACTGCGACATCGAGCGGCTGACCGTACACGAGGCTTATGCCGACCTGCTCGTCCTGATGCCGATACGTACTGATATCAAACGACTGATCGAGAATATTGTCGGGGAATGTAACCAATACGGCGACTTCCTGTGCAAGACATTCACCGTCACGAACGTAAAAGAACTGAACAGCGACGAGATCGCCCGTATTATCCACGGCGAAAAGAAAGAAAACGACACACCGGACAAGGAGGAATGAAAAGTCTTTCTATAATTATTCCCTGCTTTAACGAAGAAGAAGTTCTTCGTGAATCGTACAGACGCACCAAGGCCGTTTTGGACACGTTATCGTGCGATGCCGAGATCATCTATGTCAACGACGGTAGTCGTGACAAGACACGGGCGATGCTCGATGAGATCGCGGCTTCGGACCCGCATGTCAAAGTCCTTCATTTCTCCCGCAACTTCGGCCATCAACCGGCAGTCTCGGCAGGCATCAAGAATTGCCATACCGACCTCGCCATCATTATGGATGCCGACCTGCAAGACCCGCCCGAACTGATTCCGAAAATCCTCGCCTTACGCGAAAAAGAGCAGGCGAACAGCGTCTATTGCGTGCGCCGCTCGCGCGACAAAGAAAGCTTTTTCAAACTTCTTTCCGCCAGGCTGTTTTATCGGACAATGAATCGAATGAGCGAAGTCGAATTTCCGCTCGACACAGGCGACTTCCGACTGATCGATCGGAAAATCATGAACGAGTTCAACCGCCTGCGCGAACACGGCAAATATATCCGAGGGCTCGTCAGCTGGATCGGCTTCAAACAAGTCCCTTTCTATTACGAGCGTAAGGCGCGCGTGGCCGGCGAAACGAAGTACCCGTTAAGCAAAATGATCCGATTTGCTTCGAACGCCTTGTTGTATTTCTCCAAGAAACCGTTGCGATTAGCTATGGGGTTGGGATTTATCGCCGTCATCATCGGGATTATTCTCGCCATTTGGTTTATGCTCGGCAAATTGTACGGGTTCAGCAATGCCGAAACCGGCTGGACTTCGATCATGACCGTCGTCGTCTTTTTCGGAGGCGTCCAACTGCTTACCATCGGGGTACTGGGACAATATATCGGCGTGCTCTTCGACGAAATCAAGAACCGGCCGGAATATATCATCGACGAGAAGCGAAACTATACAGACAACGAAACCGATTGATTCATCCTTCGCCCTTCCGCATCATCCGCCAAACCATATAGAGGAGTTGTATCGTTACGAGCACGATGACGATCCATACGCCGTATGTCTTCAGAAAGACCATCCAAGGATGAGGAGGTTCGTCCGGAGCGCCGGTACGTTCCATCGAGACGACGGATAGATGAGGCAGCTCGTCCGGCACACGTTTACGAAACGTCAAGTCATATTGCGGCACAGAAACTCCGGCATTGCCATACGTTAAGGTATAGCGTCCTTTTTTGAGTTGCGCCACCGCATAACGACGCACAATTCGCGCAGAAACCGAGTCGATCCGGAGCGGTTGGTCGTCGCCGTTCGCGATCCGGAAACGCAACGTATCCATGCCGTATGACAGGCTTCGGAGAGCCAGTGAACTGCCGGCTTCGGAGCGCAATCGCCCGATTTTCACATCGTCCAGCCATACCGCCCGATCGTAATCTTCGGGAGCGGAGATGTAAAAGACCACGTCCTCAAAGCGATAAGCATAAGGGAAGGCCAACGTCACCTCGGTCTGTTTCCGCACATTATCGGTACGCAGTGCGTAATGCGTGGCGGGCACGTTCATCAGATGCCGGATGCGGATATCTCCTACCCCATTACGCCCGACGGAAAGGATATTCAGCGGCGCCGACAACGAATCGTTTACCGACAGCAAATAATAACGATAGTCGGAGACCGGAAACGAAACCGTTAGCCACGCTTCTGTTCCGCGCACCTCCGCCTGTTCCGACAGGCGAATATGATCTCTCACCGCATACCAGTTTTCGCCGTCGTTGCTGCCTTTGAGAGTCGCTCGCTTGTCGGTATCGGCATGCTTCACCCGTACCGTAAACGACGAGACGCGTTCACCGTCCGTTTGAATCCGGATATCCGTCTGCGACGTTCGCCGGCTCAGCTCGATGGGATACGGTTCGAAGTCATGGCCTCGACTGACGGAAGTTGCTTCGCGCACAAAATACGCGACCTCGCGCCCGTGCTCGTCACATATACGCAGGTCGGCCAAATCGGCACGGGCTGCGCCGATCAACGGAGCCGGCAGATCGATGGCATAAAAGCCGTCTGCATCGACAGGAGACAGGACGGCACGATGCGTCTGCGCCGTCATACTACCACCTACAAATATCAGCAAAAAGCTGACAAGAGTTACCTTATTCATTTTCTTCCTTTTCGGTTTCATCACGTTCATCACTAAACAATACGTTTTTCAGCTTTTGATACAGGAACGACAACAGCAACAGAATAACACCGAGCAAAATGAACACGGCTATTTTTCCGGCAATGGGCATCGTCCAAACATCGACAATCAGTAATTTGCCGAGCACGACGGCAAATACGCCGAGGCTCAACATCCGGAGCGTCTTAAGGTGTTTCCGCATCCCCAAGGTCATCAGAGCGAATCCCGCCACCGACAGAGCGATGGAGAAACCGGCGCTCAGACTGTCGTTCCATCCGACGGTATGGAGCAGGTGACGGACAGCCAGCGTCCACGTGGCCGTAGCCAACAGGCTGAGATAAATCGTAAAGCCGTTGCTGGCCGAGCTTCGCGCCGGCGTATTCCGGTAGTAGAGGACACCGACCCACACCAGTTCGGCCACGACCGTTGCGAGAATCATCCATGCCGTACGGCCACTTTCGGACTCGTAAGGCAGAATGGCGAGTGCGTAAAGGACGACACTGACGATCATCCCCAAAAAGTACGCCCACGACCAGCCCGCACCGAGCCGAAAACGACGCGACAAGGCAATGCTCAGGAAGAGGATATAACTCGTCTGAAACAGCGAAATATGACTTCCCGCGACGGCAAAACGCGACATCTCCGATACCACCACCACGTTCCCCAGAAAGGCGGAAAGCAGAATCAGTACGGCATTGGCCGGCGTATACCTTAAAATATACGTTTTATTGAAGGCTTCACGATAGCGGCCTATCAACACCCCGAGCGCCAGATAACTCAGGCAGACAAAAGCGTTCGTAGCAAACAATTTATTGGCAAAGATCGTTTGTCCTTCCGTCAGGTCGATTTCATACGGGGCAATATCCATCACGAATGAAATCAACGTAAGCCATACGAGGACAAAGGAAAAGTATGCGTACATCCGCGCTTTCGATTGGGCGTAAAGCCATCCGAGCAGCACCATTTCAGAAGCCCAGAAAAGGGTAATGAACGTGCCTTCGAGCTGAACAGGAACGGCAATAGAGACGAAAGTCAGCACGACGCCCAGCAACGTATGAAGCAGGAATTGATATTCGAGCCTGCGTTGTCGCAGCCACAGGATGGCAGCCATATTGACGATGGCTATGCCGAGAGGGAACAGGCCGTGAATCTTCACCGGGAGCGCCAAGTGATCGATAAAGAGCAGACTGAATCCCATATAAACGAAGTTATTCAGGACGACGGTCATCAACAGCATCCGGTTGGTCCACACCCATCCCCGGTCGTTACGCAGGATAGACAGCAAAGGCAAGAGGAAGATCACGTAGAAGAGCGAAGCGAAAAGCAGTAACCGCAACGCCATGACAGGATCGCTCACGCTCGTGTTCATCAGAAATACAAGCATGATGAGATACGTAGAGAAGAACGAAATCATCGGTAACTCCGCCCACTTTTTAAAGAACGATAGCATGAACATGCCGACATTCAGGATGGCGATGTAGGAGAACAGCACCATGTAGTTTCCTTCGCCGCTGCTCGTCAGGAAAGGCGCGATATACCCGCCGAGGAGCGCGATAACAGCCAGCTCGCGCCGGTCGTACAGCACGGCGAGTGCGGCCATGAATACAGTCAGTACGACGAGGATCACGAAGGCGACCGGCTGAGAGAACAGTTGATAATAATGGTACGCCACGGCTACGGTGACGTAGAACGTGGCAAAGGCGCCACCGGCCAGCAACGAACTGAAAGCGCGATATTTCTTCTGCAACTTCGCAGCGATGACCAGCAGGCCGGAACCTGTGGCGAAGCCCAGAATCGTCCGCGACACTTCGTTGATCCATTCGTTATCGATCGCATATTTCACAAACAGCCCGATACCGACCACCAGCACGAAGATACCGATTTTGCCGAACAAGTTTCCGCCGATAAATTCTTCGTAATTGATTTTTTTCGCAGGCTTCGGAGCGGAAGGAGCGGCCGGAGCAGCAGGCTTCGGCGGTTCTATGACAGGAGCGACCTCGACCGGTGCTGGAGGCGGAGGCACAGACGCGACGGAAGTCACGATTTCCCGTGGCGGAGGCGGCGGAGGCGTTACGCTTATATATTCGCGCGCTTGGGGCGCGTACTTCATCATATCCGTCTGCGGGAGAGTAGGCAACGCTTCAGCTGAACGTTGCGCAACAGGCTCAGCCACGGTCGCTTCTTCGGCCGATACGTCCGACTTCTTTTCCAGTATTTTTTGCAACATCGCCTCCATTGACAGAAGCCGTCTCGAGACCTCGCCGATACGTCCAAGAAGTACTAACCAGCCGATAATCGGAAAGATTATAATAAGTAGAATCAGAAAGACAATAATTCCAAATTCATCCATATGCTTTTTTACTTTTCATTTATTTTACCGAGCAAACATAGATAAAAAAGACGATATTTTATGCCGGCGCAATAAAAAAGATGAAAAAGACAGGGCTGACGCATCAGAATCCGATTGAAAACAGGATGATGCCGGACGAAGACAATCGAAGAACCTCTCTGATGAGTCGCGCGAAGATTTCCGTCTGTCGGCGGAAAGCCTGGCGAATCGCGCGAAGATTTCCGGACATCGGCGGAAAGCTTAGCGAGGTTCGCGAAGACCTTCGTCCGTCGATGGAAAGCTTAGCGAGTCGCACGAAGAATTCTGTCCATCGACGGAAAGCTTAATGAGCTGCGCGGAGACTTTCGTCCGTCGGCGGAAAGCCTGGCGAATCGCGCGAAGATTTCCGGACATCGGCGGAAAGCCTGGCGAGCTGCGCGAAGATTTCCGGAGAATACCGTTTCAACAAAGTCATTTGAATACGTCATGCCCCCGGTTTTTTATGGCACGCATTCGCAGTTATTTACGGAAAAGTACTATCTTTGCACTTCAATTTTACGATAAAGAATGACTCTTTCTGCTTTGACAGCTATATCGCCGGTAGATGGACGCTACCGAGACAAGGTAGAAGCGCTGGCTACCTATTTTTCGGAGTTTGCGCTGATCCGGTATCGTGTACGCGTAGAAATCGAATATGTTTGTTTGTTGGCAGAGGTACTGCCGCCCATGCAAGCACTGAACAAGGCCGACGTAAAGGAGGCCCTACGGAAGATTTATCTTGACTTCTCCCTCGATGATGCACAGCGTGTGAAAGAAATCGAGCAGACGACGAATCACGATGTGAAAGCCGTCGAATATTTCATCAAAGAACAATTCGATGCGCTCTCGCTACAGAAATACAAAGAATTTATTCATTTCGGACTGACTTCGCAGGATGTGAATAACACTGCCGTTCCTCTTTCGTTGAAAGAAGCGTTGGCGGCAGTGTATTTCCCCGGTATCGAGGCCGTAATCGCGAAGTTGAAAGGATATGCCGAAGCATGGAAAGACGTGCCGATGCTCGCTAAAACGCACGGACAACCCGCCTCTCCTACCCGTCTGGGAAAAGAGATTCAGGTGTTTGTCTATCGGTTGGAACAGCAACTGGCGCTGCTCAAGGCAGTCCCTGTCTCGGCCAAGTTCGGCGGAGCGACGGGCAACTTCAACGCGCATCATGTGGCTTATCCGCAGCATGACTGGCAACAATTCGGGAACCGGTTTGTGGAGGAAGTGCTTGGGTTAAAACGCGAAGCATGGACGACCCAAATATCGAACTACGACAATCTGGCTGCCCTCTTCGACGGTTTGCGACGCATCGATACGATCCTGATCGACCTCTGTCGTGACGTATGGCAGTACATCTCGATGGAATATTTCAAGCAGCAGATCAAAGAAGGCGAAGTCGGTTCGTCGGCGATGCCGCATAAGGTCAATCCGATCGATTTCGAAAATGCCGAAGGCAATCTCGGCGTGGCCGATGCCATCCTTACGCATCTGAGCATGAAGCTGCCGATCTCCCGGCAACAGCGAGATTTGACCGATTCGACCGTATTGCGTAATATCGGCGTGCCGCTGGCTCATATTGAAATCGCACTCAAAAGTTTGATAAAAGGACTCGGCAAGCTCCTGTTGAACGAGCAGGCCGTATCGCGCGAATTGGATGCACAATGGGCTGTCGTAGCCGAAGCTCTTCAAACCATTCTGCGCCGTGAGGGGTATCCCCAACCGTATGAAGCATTGAAAGCCTTGACACGCACAAACGAAGCGATCACGGCCTCATCGATTGCACAATTTATCGACACTCTCGATTTGAGCGACGCCATAAAACAAGAGTTGAAGGCCGTAACCCCCCATAATTACACAGGAATATAAAACAATAATAGAATAACCATTTTAAAACAGTCGGGAGACTGTGTAACACGTTTAACAATCAATTATTACTATTCAGTATGGATTTAGAAGAAAAAGACGGACGTCCACCTCGTCCAGAAAGTGAAAACCCGGAAAATCAAGATCAACGGGGCCGTATTTCGCGTAGCGAAAAGGAAGAACGGAAGCCTGCTTACCGCGCCACGAGAGATGGCGGAGGCTACCAGATGGAAGGAGCAGTAAGCCGCCCGGTCGCCAAACGTCGTCCGCGCATCAAGGACAGCCGCATGGCTGACTATAACCGGCCTTCGTACGGTAGGCCTTTCGGAGAAAGACCTTCTTATCGGCAGGCTGATCCCTACATGCAGGAAGAAGAACGGCCGCTTCGCGCAAGCGATCCGGAAGGCGGCGAACGACAGCCTTATATGCCCTCTTATTCGCAATCGCCCGAGGGCAGACCGCGTCGTCCCTATGTGCCGCGTACAGGAAACGATGGCGGACCTTTCCGTGCGCCGAAAAACAACGAGCGACGCCCCGGAATACCCGGAAACAACAACCGTCCGGCAGGCAAGCCGAAGAAACAGGCTAAGAAAGGCGCACGCCCGAACATGAAGTTCAACTTCCAGAAACAGGTGAAGTATGAAGAAGAACTGACCGATCCGAACGAACCGATCCGTTTGAATAAATTTCTGGCCAACGCCGGCGTATGTTCACGTCGCGAGGCAGACACATTTATTCAGGCCGGCGTCGTAAAAGTAAACGGCGAAGTAGTGAAAGAACTCGGCACCAAGATTACACGTCAGGATCAGGTCATGTTTCACGACCAACCGGTGCGCATCGAAAGCAAGATTTATATTCTGCTCAACAAACCGAAAAACTGCATGACAACGGTAGATGACCCGCAAAATCGCCGCACGGTCATGGATTTGGTCAGGAACGCCTGCCACGAACGCATCTATCCCGTCGGCCGTCTGGATCGCAACACGACCGGTGTGCTGTTGCTGACGAACGACGGTAATCTCGCTTCGAAACTGACGCATCCGTCGTTTAAAAAGAAAAAAATCTATCACGTGTGGTTAGATAAGGAAGTAGCCATAGAAGATATGGAGAAACTGGCTACCGGACTGGAGCTGGAAGACGGTGAAATCCATGCCGATGCGATCAGCTACGCCAGCGAGACCGACAAGAAACAGGTCGGAGTCGAAATTCACTCGGGACGAAACCGTATCGTACGCCGTATGTTCGAAGCACTCGGCTATCACGTGACGAAACTCGACCGCGTTTATTTTGCCGGACTGACGAAAAAGAATCTGGGCCGTGGCAAGTGGCGCTATCTGAACGAACAGGAAGTAAATGCTTTACGTATGGGAGCGTTTGAATAAGCATTACAGGAGGTAACCGACAATGAAACGAACAAAGATTACAGACCTGTTAAAAGGCGAAGCGTGCGGTACGGATGTAGATGTCTGCGGATGGGTACGTACGCGAAGAGGCAGTAAGCAGGTGACTTTTATCGCACTGAACGACGGCACGACGATCCATAACCTGCAAGTGGTTGCGGACATCGAGAAACTGGGCGAAGAAAACCTGAAGCAGGTCACGACCGGCTCATGTATTCGTGTCAGCGGAAAGCTCGTACCGTCGCAGGGACAAGGACAGCAGGTCGAAGTGCAGGCCGATCGGATCGAACTGCTCGGCGCAGCCGACCCGAACGCATACCCGTTGCAGAAGAAAGGACATTCACTCGAATTCCTGCGGGAGATCGCCCACTTGCGTCCCCGCACCAACACCTTCGGCGCCGTATTCCGCATCCGCCACCACATGGCTATGGCCATTCACACGTTCTTCCATCAGAAAGGCTTCTTCTACTTCCATACGCCTATCATCACGGCCTCCGATGCCGAGGGCGCAGGACAAATGTTTCAGGTTACGACACAAGACCTGAAGCAGGTGAAGAAGAACGAAGACGGCTCCGTCAATTACGACGACGACTTCTTCGGCAAGCAGGCCAGCCTGACGGTTTCCGGACAGTTGGAAGGCGAACTGGGAGCCATGGGACTGGGAGCCATCTACACATTCGGACCTACGTTCCGTGCTGAAAATTCGAATACTCCGCGTCACCTGGCCGAGTTCTGGATGATTGAACCGGAAGTAGCGTTCAACGAGATCGAAGAAAATATGAATCTCGCGGAAGAGTTTATCAAATATTGTGTGCAATGGGCTTTAGACCATTGCCGCGACGATATTCAATTCCTCAACGATATGTTCGACAAGGAGCTGATCAACCGGCTGGAAAGCGTGTTGAAAGACGATTTCGTACGTCTGGCCTATACGGAAGGTATACGCATCCTCGAAGAGGCTGTGGCCAAAGGACATTCATTCGAATTCCCCGTCTATTGGGGAGCCGATCTGGCTTCGGAACACGAACGCTACCTTGTGGAAGAACATTTCAAACGCCCCGTCATTCTGACCGATTATCCGAAAGAGATCAAAGCGTTCTATATGAAACAGAACGACGACGGAAAGACGGTACGCGCCATGGATGTACTGTTTCCGAAGATCGGCGAAATCATCGGAGGCTCGGAGCGTGAAGCAGACTACGACAAACTGCTCCAACGCATTGAGGAACTCCACATTCCGATGAAGGATATGTGGTGGTATCTCGACACCCGTAAATTCGGCACCTGTCCTCATGCCGGATTCGGACTGGGCTTCGAGCGGCTATTGCTGTTTGTCACCGGAATGTCTAACATCCGCGATGTAATGCCGTTCCCACGCACCCCGAAGAACGCAGAGTTTTAAAAAAATCCCCCCTTATTTTATTCCTGTTCTTCCGAACACAAGAAGAGAATAAGGGGGATTCTATCACTACAAAAAGGCTTGCTTTTATGAGCCGAAAACGACTCATGGCCGAATCTTTCAGGAAATCATCACAGTAATCGTTTTTTAAAGCAGCCGGAGTAATCCTGCCCCCCCTCCGAAGAGAGGTTTAGGGGGGATGAGAAGGGGTTTTATCCCTTTATTTAATGCAATACCCCCCCTCTATGTAGGGGGCAAAACCCATCTATGTAGGGACGATTCGAACGAGTGAAGGTATGAATCAAGTATATCAATACCCTCACTCTCCCCGAACGCATTTATTTCCGGCTTTTTATTTTGAGTTTTACCGGACAACAATCATTCCCTTTCTATTTTTTTAGTTTGTAGAGTATGATTACAGGATTTTCCTCATCATTGAGAGAGTGGATGAGTTGTTCTAATTTCTGCTGTTTTTCCGGATATTGAACGTCGATATGCCCCTTATTCTCGATAAAAGATGTTTTTAGATTTTCCGGTTCCACATTGACCATAAAATAGTCACTGGAGGCAGAAAAAAAAGTAGTCGGCGAGACTCCTCCGTCAATATTGTTTATCCATCCCCCTCCTTCCAAAAAACCATGCTTGTCGATATTGTCAGGCTCAGAACTCCACGCCGATATTTTGGCCGTCTGTTTATCATAGACTGCAAACCATCGCTTCCTATTGTATGGGAATACGGCCAAAAGATGTGTCGCTGTTTCGCAAAAAGATGGCGTAGAAATATACTTACTGCGTTCTTGTTTTAATAATCGAATATCTGCAAAAGCCTCACGACTGATTTTATATTTTCCAAAATTGATCACATATCTCGGAACAATTTCATCCCTTGAGATAGCATACACCGTATCGTTTATACACGTCAATACCCGAACCGTATCGTTATACCTCCATATAGATGGACTACTTGCGTTTCCTTCAGGATAATACGGTTCACTTTTTTTTAATTGAACCGTATCGCCGTTGCTATTCAGAATACCCGCAATAAAAAGCCCGGGATCATCCATTTCGGTGCCATGCTGTAAATGGATCGCCACTCTGTTTGTATCCAGAATATTTATTTTGTAAACACTATTTGATACCGGAGTTTCCCTTATATACTCTCCATCCGCATTATACCACAATATCTTACGGCCATAATTACTGTAAAGAGCAACAAGATTGTGATATAAATCAGCAGAACGAATACCCAAATGTTCTTTAGGGCCTTGTCCCTTACGACTTATTTCACAAATAAATTTTCCTTCGCGTGTATAACATAAGAGTCTACCTCTGACTTGCAATAACAGATAATTGCGGTTAAAGGATATTCCAAAGATGATATCAACCAACGTGGCGGGATATTCGGGACGGATATATTCAATATCTTCAACAAAATCGCTTAAAGGAAGCGATTCACCGGAATTCTCCACAGCATAAGCCAAGTCGATAACAGGTACGGAGTCACCTGTCGAAGAACGATCATTCTTCCCGAAAGAAGAACAGCTTGCCAGACTCAAGATCATAACAGCCGTTATACACAAAAAGCCTAAAAAACCATGTAATACTTTCATAATAAAACGTTTTTAACATTGTGATAAAATTTATTTAAATCGCATTCGTTTACAGCTATTTCTTTAAAGAAGGAATTCCATCGGTGGAGGTCATAATCCTCATTCTTTATTTAACAATCTCCCTATAAACATCACATTATTATCCTCTTCGTCTATCGAGTTCCTCAGCACTTGCAAGTATCTTTTATCTTTATCGGAGCCATGCTCCTTATTGAGATATTCGTCTATCTTTTCAACCAAATCTGAAGGCTCATACATTTCGTGATACCATCCATTGCTTGCATAAGGTAACGCAACGCAGGGAATGCCACCAACTTTATCATTGGTTATTTTCACATAATACGCTAGCCTTGATTCTTTATCTACCACAATCATAGTAAACTTCGGCTCTTCTACTTCACGCTCAAGAGAAAATAAAGTTACCATGAAACAAGAAGGTAATTCATTGTGTATGCAACCATATCCCTGATGATTTGTCATCACAAATCGCGGACTTATTTGACCGTTTCGGGTATCGATACGATATAATGTATCCGAAGCCGTTGTCATATAAGAAAAATCGACATGGTTATTATAAAACCAGACTTCATGATTGTAGCCAACAAAAGCCCCCTCTTTATCACGTGGTTCAATCGCTCGATTTTTATTTGGAAGTGTACGCATAAGTTCGTTATTTGTGTCGATCCGTGCATACTGAAAATCCGTTATTCCTTTCAGGCATAAATGAATCAAGGATATACTCCCATCGCTTTCAATTCTAATCTGTGGTTTCTGCATCTTTCCGACATGAACGGCACCTATGAAATTTCCTTGGAAATCATATTTAAAGAGATTCTTTCCCGTAAACGGAGCAAGACAAATCGTATTTGTTTTTTCATCCATTGCGGCACTATAAAGTGTGGTATATTCACCCGGCCCTTCCCCGATACGGCCGATATCACAAACAAATCGACCATCGTGGTCAAATAATTTGAAAGGAGACATAGCGTCTTGCAATATCCCGATATAATGATCGGTAATATAGACCTTCCATGCCTTAAAAAATGCCGTGTCCGAATTCTCAAAACGAACCATCTTGAAATCAGAGATCCATTCACTTAAATTCATCTCTTTGCATTCAGAGATGTTGGAAGCATCGCACACAAAGACCGTATCATTTCCTATCATCCGATATACGACTTCGTTTTTATGCTTATCCGAACAACTACCCGTGGCGACAAATAACAATGCAAATACAATGCTAATTTTCAAGAAATAACAAAAACCGATGTGTTTAAATAAAATGGATCTCATTTCGATTTTACCTTTATAATCGTTAATACCGTATGTTTTTCTTCGTCGCCGATTTCCTTTTTGAAAAAGTCATCCGCTCTTTTTTTGTATTCCGATTTTCGAAAAACATCACTTATCACCGTATATTGATTTTCGGCCACTTTTCGTCCTTTTAAATAAAGTTCTTTCGGATGACCTTTTGCTCCTCCCTGACTTTCTCCGGCATTGACCATGATTAGATATTCTCCCGAAAGATGCTCCGGTTCGAAAGCTAACCCGCCGTCATAATCATTGAATATTCCAAAATGCAGGTGCTTTGTACCAATGCTTTTTTGCAGATCGTTATGCGTACGACTTAGCACCTTTTTCTTCTTATCATATATCAAAAAATTGGATGTAGGAAGCATTAATGAACCATGCGTATAACCCACGATCAAATACCGAGATATCTCGAAAAAACGAGTGATATACTTGCTACTGTCCGTCCAAATATCATAATAACCAATCGGGCAAGTATACATGTTTGTGCAATATCGATGTAGCTCCTCCACTTTCTCTCCGGTATATTCAAGTCTTTTTTTAAGAGGAACTTTCACAAGTTTTTCTTCTATGGCAATGGGCGATAAATTCAACGTATGCCCATGAATAGCATAGAGCGTATCACTGTAAGGCGCGTGATAACATAACGTTCCATTACTTCTGAATAAAATACGTTGCCAAGTTCTATTTACGGAATAAACGGATGGAGGAGGGGTAAAACGTTCATCGTTTGCGATGCGATGTACAACCTTTCCATTTTGATTAACAAACACAATCTTGTCTTGATTATTCCCGAAGTTGATATTCGCTATCGCAAATGTGGTATCGTTGACAGCTAAAAATGAATAGCCATAATATCCCAGTTCGGGGAGAGAGGACGAGTATTTGACTTTTGTTTTCCAAATATGATTCCCGTTCAGGTCATAAGCACAGAGTTCTTTTGTCAGAAATGTATAGGTGTATAATTTCTGTCCATCGGATGAAACATCGAAACTGCCACTGTAAAGCGGCAGTTTACTTCTTACTTCTCCATTCGCATGAAAGATGTAAACATTTCTTATATCGCTCACCAAAATCAAACTGTCGAGGTAATGTAGTTGAAGCACATCTAAATTGCTCCCTTTAAGCGAAATATAAAAAAGGCTGTCTGCAATATCAGTCAGACGGATACTATCTTTACTTTCCGGTTTATCGTTTGACAACACAATGGGGGAATCATCTATGAAATAAGAATCTTCTGTTGTCTGAACTTTTCCTGTTTTCGTATGGTTATTACAACAAACAGCTATCAAAATGGAAAGAACAGAAATACACGTATATACATCTTTAATCATGGATAAAAGTAATTATAAAGCAAACTCTGACTGCAAGTTTAAAATACCGTTTTTATTTAGTCACTCCTTAAAAAGCCCAATTTTCTTCGCCTTGTAAAACTTGGAAATTC
>NZ_JAUMYS010000038.1 GCF_030528505.1 Tannerella sp. | reverse complement strand
CGGATTATTTCAGCCCCATCCCGCAAGGGTGGGGTATCGACATCCGGACCTTGTTTGGAGGGCTGAAGGCCTGAATGAAATTCATGCTTATTTTTTCTATGGCGGAATCTGGGTTCAAACAGAAATTTTTATGTTGCGTTTTTGAGCAATCGTAAACGATAAAAGAGCGGGCAATCCGCCTGTCGTAAACGACTTTGGCGAATTGCCCATCTCAAAACAAAAACGACAATTTATGAAAAAGTTATAGACTGATTTTTACGCCCGCAAAGAAGCTGCGCGGCATACCCGGTCCGTAAATGTAGGCCGAGTCACGCGCCGGTCCTTTGTCAAAATCGTCTTGGAATGCGTTAAACATATTTTGTACACCCGCGTAGACTTGCATCGTATAAATACTGTACAGCGGGAAATTATATGACAGACGGCATCCCATCTCGAAGAATGCGGGCGTTTTGAACGTGCGCGGGCCGTAGGTCGTCGACGTTTGTCCTTCACCTTGCTGCATACGATCTGCGTGGATCGTTGCCGACGGCTTACCATTGAACAAGGTTAGGCTACCATCCTCTTCGGTCGGGATTTCGTGGCCTGTCAGCATATTGCCCGTGTAGTTTCCGGAAACAGACAGCGTAAAGTCGCGCGTAAAATTAACCGTGCTTACGAAGTATGCATAGAGATTCGGCGTGCGATACATGCGACGTGTTTTGTAGCTGTCGTCTTCGTGCCACTGTTGTTCTTCATTCCAGAGGCTCTTTTGTGCCGTCAGGCCGGCCTGCAACTGCCACGTATTCAGATACGCGATTTTTCCTTCAAAATTCAGTCCGTAGACCTTAGCTCCTTCCGAATTCTCACGTATTTTCAGGATTTGATCAACGCCTTTCACTACGGTATCTTTTTGATTGAAACCGAATGCATCGACCAGATTCGTGTAGAATCCTTCGGCCAACAAGTTCAACTGCCATGCGCCCATGCGGTGATACCAGTCTATCGACCCGCTGAAGCTGTGCGACGTCTCTTCTTTCAGGCCCGGTGCATTCTGCGAAATGATCAGGTCGCCGCCGGCATTGTCGACGTGCAGGTCTTCATCAAAAATCTGAGGAGCTCGGAATCCTTTGCTGTAACTCAGTCGGAAGCTGAAAGCCTGAGACGGGTTGTAGCGCAAGTTGACACGAGGGCTGAAGATCATGTCCTTCACGAGCGAATGCTTGTCCAAACGTGCACCGAGGAGGATGCTCCATTTGTTGTTTTTCCATTCGTTTTGCAGGAAGGCGCTCTGCGTACTCACCTTTTGCATGAGGGGAGCTTCACGATAGCCGCTTACGTCGTCGAGTTTGTCGTGTGTATATTCCAACCCGGCCGTAAGCGTAGCGGGCATAAACAGCAGTTTGGGCATCTCATAAGCATACTGCGCGCCGAACATGTGCGTCAGGCCGCCGGTCCGTCCGTACGAAGCCATACGTTTATTCAGTTCGAGCATATCTTCGTTGCTCAATCCGTTGCTGATTTTCGGGAAGAAGTTATCGCCCAACTCTTGGTCGATCTGTTCGTCCGAGATGCCGGGGTTGGCCTTTTTCAAATCTTCGATAAACTTATCCCGTGCGTTTTCGATATTCTTTTTACCCTCGGCCATGATCTCATTGGCCGTTTTGTCTCCTCCTCCGTAATAACTTTTACGGTCGACTTTCATAAACGAAGCGTAGGCATTGAAGCGATGTCTTCCGTTCGGGCTGAACAGACTGTAGTTCAGACTTCCGATATTGTTTGTGTGCTCCAGCTGTTCGGCTACGTGTGCATTGTGCGGCTGTTCTTTGAGCAGGTCGCCACCACGACGAAATTCGTGCGTGTTGTGATATTCGGCCGTCAGTTTCGAGTAGTGGCTCGGCTTGATGAACGCGCGGAAGCCCAACGTGCGGCCGTCGAGCACGGGCGTTTCGGTATATCCGTCGCCATCATGGTCGTAACCTGAGCGATGACGCGTCTGTCCGAACATTGTAGCCCCCATTTTATGATTGTCTGAAACGATCGATCCGTTAAAGTTCGTCGTGTTCTCGAAGGTGTTCAGCCCGCCTAAAGCGCGTGTCTGATGGGAGATACTGGCCGAATTGTTGAGGGGCTCGCGTGTGATGATATTGATCGTTCCGGCGATGGCCGATGAGCCGAACAGAGCCGAACCGCCACCGCGTACCACCTCGACACGTTCGATCATATTGGCCGGAATCTGCTCCAGTCCGTACACACCGGCAAGCGCGCTGAATACCGGACGCGAGTCGATCAGAATCTGGGAATAAGGACCGTCCATTCCGTTGATACGCACCTGACTGAATCCGCAATTCTGGCAATTATTTTCTACACGCACACCGGGTTGAAATTTCAATCCCTGCGAAATGTCGGTCGATTGTGTCCGCTCGAACAGTTTCATGTCAAGAACGTTGACCAGTGCGGGCGCTTCGCGGCGCATCGTCTCGCTTCGCGTTGCGGAAACGACAACCTCGTCGAGCGACAATGATTCCTCTTCGATCAGGAAATTTACTTCAAGCAAGGTGTTGGCTTTCGTCGTTACTTTTTTCGTCACTTTCTTGTATCCGATAAAAGAAACTTCGAGCGTAAGGTCTCCCACAGGCAGGTCTTTCAGCATGTAGTGTCCCGTTGCATCGGTCGTTACACCGATGGTGGTACCTTTAACAATGATGTTGATAAAGGGCAGGTGCTCTTTCGTTTTAGCGTCTTGCACATGTCCCGTAATGTTGGCATCTGTCCCGCGTTTTATTTGTTCGGGACTTTCATTTGCTCCGTCGGCCATCATCAGCGACGGGAATAAAAATAAACTTAAAAATAAACAATAGAGTGATTTCATAAAATTTGTTGTTTAAAATATTTTGGATAATGATGAAACATTACATCGCGCGGCTTCGTCAGCATGCGTATGTGTATACGAATGAAGACAAAGGCCGGTACATGCCTTGTTTCGTCTGTTAAAATTTTAGTAATAAGTCCTGATGTGCTGTGTTTCGGTTTATACAGTACATCACCATACCGAATGGTATGGAAATTCCGTTCAAAAACCTGCAAAAAAGGAATGAACGGAAAATGAGCATTGTTTTAGCAGTAAGGAGGTCCGCGGAGGGATAACGTCGTTATTCCGCGTGTTATACTTTGACCGATCGTTCGGCCGACGATGGTCGCCGAAAGCAGCGTAAAAGGTCGTGAAAGAATAGCCGGCAGGAAAGCGAGCATCAGCCATGCGGTCAGGGATGCAATGGTGGCAAACCCCACAGAAGTGTGGGTGTGGTTTCCTGTGTCAGGCGTGTCGGAATAAGGATGGGAGTGGGTAACCCACTGCCCGTTGATACGGTGCGTATGGTAAAAAAGAGTCGTGCAGCCTGCATATCCTATAAACAGGATAAGCAGCCACCCGGCTATTATCTTTTTTACTTTTCGCGTCAACTTCATCGCATTGCTCCGTTCCAAAGGATGATATGAGATGTTTGCCGAATCATCCGGAAAACACCCATTTTAATCCGGCTGCAAAGTAAAAACATTCTTTCGGATTATACAATCCCTACTATTCGGTATATTTTTTTGTTTGTTGTAGAGTTTTGGTTTCTATGATTTTGTGTTGATGTTTTCTTGGAGAGCGTAGAGGGGAAAAACAGGTGTGTCTTTCTCTTGAAAAGGAATTTCCGTCCAGTAAAAGCTTGGGAACTATGGTGTTTTTCGTATCTTACTCTAAAAAGACTTCTCCCGATTTCTTCTTTCTTTCATATTCTGTGTGTATATGTATATATAATGAGAGCAAAAAATAATAGCCGGCAGCATTCGTAGTCAACAACTTGTTGTGTCCATTTTATTAATTTTCTCATAATCCTGGTTTTTAGCTAACATGTTCCAGATGGCTACAAGCATCTTACGTGCTATGGCCACCTGCACCTTCATCCTGTGCCGTAGCAAACATTTTCATGTCAACACCTGCTTCTGCTATTATGGCAGCGGTACTTCTTTCCTTCACTCCATTGAATGTGCTGAAGACGTTTCATCTGTGCTTCGAGCACGCGAATAGACCATCAATCAATTCCGCAGGGCTTGATTTTTTTATTCCATCAGCATAAAAAATGAAGTTTTTTATGTAAGTTTGTATCATTATTCATTCATAAAAAGAGGTATATCATGAAACAAGTAGGGATGATACTATTCGTGCTTTGTCTGTTCGCTGCTTCGTGCAGTAAAGACGAGAAAGTGTATCAAAGCGTATGGAGTGAGGCTTATCCGTGGATGGGTAAAATCATGACCGATGCGGCGAATGGAAAGTATAAGGATCTTAGCGGTCGCGATGCAAGGGTTTCGATCGAGCTGTTCACGTGTGAGGGACAGTTTTACGTAGGGTTAAATTACGGTCGTTCGGGAGGAATAATATATGAGGAAGTACGCAGCCTGAACGGAGAAGTCGCTACGACTTTGGAGGGTCAGTACAAGCGTGTGGGAATGATTTATCCGATCGAAGAAATCCGTCCCGATGTGTTGCGGCGGTAGGAGGCCGGGAACATCACGTGTCGGAAGCTCCGGGTAAGAAGGAAGGCCGTTGTTCGGAGAGGGCGGCGACTTATCCTTCGCGTCGCGCGGCGTCGATGCGCAAGAAGATAAAAAGGAATATGGTGAACCCCCAGAGCGAGGAGCCTCCGTAGCTGAAGAACGGTAGCGGGATACCGATTACGGGTGTCAGGCCGAGTACCATCCCGATGTTGATGACTAAATGGAAGAAAAAGACGGATGCCACGCAATAGCCGTAGACGCGGCCGAACTTCGTGTCTTGTCGTTCGGCCAGGCTTACCAGCCGGATGATTAAGGCCCCGAAAAGAAACAGCACACAAATCGAACCGACAAATCCGAACTCTTCGCCCACGGTGCAGAAGATAAAATCCGTATCTTGTTCCGGCACGTATTTCAGTTTCGTCTGCGTGCCGTTCAGGAATCCTTTACCCAGCAGTCCGCCCGAGCCGATGGCAATTTTTGACTGGTTCACGTTGTAGCCTGCCCCGCCCGGATCGTCTTCCAATCCGAGCGATACGCGGATACGCTGTTGCTGGTGAGGCTCGAGCATATCGTTGAACACGTAATCGACCGAGAGCATAAAACCGATCGATGCCACGGCAAACAGCGCGATCAGCGCGTAAGACCATGCCAAATTTTTGAGTGAAAGGAAAATCAGCATCAGTACGATAACGCCGATGACTCCGACAACGACCCATACGAAATTGACGGGCTGATAGAGCGATAGCAGCAGTCCGCCCGCCAACGCTACGCCCAGCACATACAGCATGATACGTACCGCCAGCCTGTCGCGGCGCAGATACAGCACCAGAAAAAGCGTGATGACGAGTGTCAGGCTCGCCACAATCAGCTCGCCCACAGGCGTTATGCCTAGCATCATGTCGTTATACTTCATGACGATGACGAAGAATGTCACCGCGCAGACACTGGCCAGCAAGATATACCCCGACATGCCTTCGCGGTAGAGCATCAGCCCGAAGGCCAGAAAAACGAGCGCCGTACCCGTCTCTTTCTGCATCACGACGCAGGCCATCGGCGCCAGAATAAGCAGCAGAACGAGTGTAAAATTGCGAAACGTGAAAAGGTTGAAGTTGTACGAACTCATCAGCTTGGCCACGGCCAGCGCCGTGGCGAATTTGGCAAATTCGGCCGGCTGAATGCGCAAGGGACCGAGCACTAACCACGAGCGCGAACCTTTGATATCGGGTGCCAGAAAAATCGTGGCGACCAGAAGCAGAAAGACCGCCCCGTAGATCGGAAAGGAAAAGGTCTCGAAGAAATCTTTGTCGAGCATCAGAATGACGAAGATCACCGCCAGCGCCGTCCCCATCCAGATAAGCTGCGATCCGGGACGTCCGGCCGGGTCGAACAAGCCTGCCGAATTATATTCATAGCTTGCCCCGCAGATGCTGAACCATCCGGCGACGACCATCAATATATAGAATAAGATCGTCAGCCAGTCTACCGATCTCCATACGCTTGTTCTTCTAGGGTACATGGCTTGGTAAAATAACAGTGTTTAAAATACGGGCTTCATACATGCCTTTGCTCTCGGGCGTTACCTCCCCGTAGAAATATCGTTCGAGCATCAACCGTGCCATTGGCACGGCGATCGTAGCTCCGAAGCCTCCGTTCTCGACGTAGACGGCGATCGCCACCTTCGGCTGGTTGTAAGGCGCGAACGCCATGCAGGCCGAGTGGTCTTTGCCGTGCGGGTTCTCGGCTGTACCCGTTTTGCCGCATACTTCCACGTCCTTCATGTTCAACCCGCGGCAAGTCCCCCCCACCACGGCGGCGCGCATGCCTTGCGCGATCACCTCGTAATGTTTCGTGTCTACCAACGTCGGTTTCCTGTGCGTGTAGATCGAATCTAATGCGGTATCCTCGATCTCCTTGACCACATGCGGCACGATGTAGTATCCCCGGTTGGCAATCGTCGAGGCAAGGTTGCATATCTGCAACGGGGTGGTCAGGATTTCTCCCTGGCCGATGGCAATGGAGATGATTGTACTCGAATTCCAGCGTCCTCTGTAGTACTTGTCGTATACTTTACTGTTGGGGATGTAGCCGCGCTGTTCGCTCGGCAGATCGATACCGAGCTGATAGCCGAAGCCCATCGAAACCATGTAGCCCTTCCATTTCTCGAACGCGTCCTGTACGCTGGGGTAACGTTTGCGACTGTCTAACATGTCGTGCAGCCCCCAGCAGAAATACGAGTTGCACGATGTGGCAATGGCCGGCACCAGTGCCAGAGGTGATCCGTGCCCGTGGCAAGCCGGTTTCCCACCTCGGAACGTATATCCGCGGGCGCAACTGTACATCCGTTCCGGCGTGATGACGCCCTCCTGCAGGAAAGTCAGCCCCTGTGTCGTTTTGAAGGTCGAGCCGGGCGGATACGTTCCCATGATGGAACGGTCGAAGAGCGGTTTGAGCGGATCGTTTTCCAACAGCAGATGGTTCTTGCCGCGTTGCCGCCCAACAAGCAGATTCGGGTCGTAGCTCGGGGACGTGGCCAAGCAAAGCACTTCGCCCGTCGACGGCTCGATCATGACAATGCTCCCGAGTTTGTTTTGCAGCAATTGTTCGGCGTAGATTTGCAGTTCGATGTCGATGGCCAGTTTCAGGTTTTTTCCCGAAACGGGTGCCATGTCGTGCAGCCCTTCTTCGTAACGCCCTTTGATACGCCCGTGCGCATCGCGCAGCAGAATTTCCACCCCTTTCTCGCCTCGCAGCACTTTCTCGTACGAACGTTCCACACCGGCGCGACCCGCATAATCGCCTTGCACATAATAATCGTCAGCCCGAATGTCGCGACGGTTCACCTCGCCGATATTGCCCAGCAGCAAGGCGGCGTTGGGGTAGGTATACTCCCTGACGGTACGGTTCTGAATATAGAAGCCCGGAAACTTGTAGAGTTTCTCCTGTAAGATACCATATTCGTGTGTCGAGAGCTGATTCATGAATACTTGCGGAACATACGACGAATACCCGGGGTTGAGCGAGCGGTTCTTGATGTCGGCAATCCGCTTGTCGAAAATCTCTTTCGTAATGCCTACCGTACGGCAGAAGTCGAGCGTGTCGAACGGTTGTATCTCGCGCATGATGAGCATCACGTCATAGGCCGGCTGATTGTAGACGAGCAATTTGTCGTTGCGGTCGTAAATCACCCCTCGCGCAGGGTAAAGCGTTTTTTTCAGGAAAGCATTGTTATCGGCCGAAGCTTTGTATTCCACATCGATGATCTGCAGGAAAAACAGGCGTACGACATAAATGAGAATCACAAAAATAACCGCCCCGATCAGAATAAACCGGCGGATTTCGTATGCGTATTTCGTTTTAGGATTCTCCACTTCGACCGCCGGGATTGAATGTTTCGACAATAAAGACGCATAGCGTTGTCAATGCGACACTCGAGAGAATACGCAGCAAGAGGTAAAGCGGGTCGAAGAGCGAGATGGATTCGATCAGGAATAACGTCAGATGATGGATGAACACCACTCCAAGCGTGTATTTCATGAACGAACCTGCGCCCAATGAGGCATACGAAGGGGTAGCGTCTTCTATGATGTCACGGTCGACCAAGGCCGTGAGTAAAGGGCGACGGATCAATCCGATGAACGTACACGATGCGGCATGCATGCCCAGCGTATTGGAAAAGATATCGATCGTCACTCCCGTCAGGAAAGCGACCCAAAGCACTTGTACCCGGGTGAGACCGAGAGGGATTTTTAGAATGATATAGAGATACAGGAAAGGCGTGGCGAGATGAAACAGATGAATGTCGTTCAGCACCAGCACCTGCAACGCCACAAAGACGGTGAAACTTACCAATATGTTAAGTAAATTCTTAATCATTCTTCTGTGCCTCCTTTTCTACTTCGAGCCGTTCCTGCTGATAATCGTTCCGAATGACTCTGACCACTTTCAAGGTCGTAAAATCGGTCGCCAACTTTACTTTCAACGAATAGAACGTATAATCGCGCTTTTCGTCAAACTCGGCCACCGTGCCGATCATCACACCGGGCGGGAAAACGGCCGAATAACCGCTTGTTACGACGGTATCGCCTTCTTCGAACACCGCATGTCGCGGCAATTCTTCGAGATAGGCATACCGTGTGTCGCGCCCGTCCCACGAGAGCGAACCGTAAAAATTTCCGCGCTGGAGTCTGCTGCTGATTTTCAGTTTGGGATTCAGCAACGGTATGACGACCGAAAAATGCTCGCTTACTGTCGAAACGACACCGACAATCCCGCGCGTGGAAACGACGCCCATGTCTGGCTTCACTCCGTGATGCGCTCCTTTGTTGATGGTGATGTAATTCGATAATCCGGCAATGCGGTTATTGACGATTTCGGCCGTGATATAATGATAAGGCAGCGCGACCGAGTCGGTAAACAAACTGTCGTACGAGAGTGCCTGTGCCTTCAGCAGATCGATTTCCTGTTGCAGCTCCATGACCTGTAACTCCAGTTGACCGTTTTGTTCGAACAAGGCATTGTTTTCCTCGCGCAGTCCCATGTACGACTTGGCCGACCCGGAAACCGACAGTATATGCCCGACTATCGTACTCGATGAACTGAACATCAGGTTTCGCTGGTACGCATGGTTATGATACAAAAGCATACACGAAACAATTTCGAGTAGAAAGAATAAAATCCAATGCCTTTTTCCGATCAGGAATTCAAGCAACTTCTGCATAGTCGAAACAAGTATTCGTCCGTACGTCTTCGCAGCTCAGGAACGCCGGATAGGCGGCATTCCCGAACGTGTTTATTTAATGAGGAATTTGAATTTGTCTATATTCTTCAATGCGATACCGGTACCTTTGGCCACAGCGTGCAACGGGTCGTCTGCTACGTGGAAAGGAATATTGATTTTGTCCGTCAATCGTTTGTCGAGTCCTCTCATCAATGCGCCTCCGCCGGCTAGATAAATACCGTTACGCACAATGTCGGCATACAGTTCGGGAGGCGTCTGTTCCAATGCGCTCAGAATGGCTGCTTCCATCTTCGAGATGGATTTGTCGAGGCAGTGGGCAATCTCCTGATACGAGATCGGAACTTCCATCGGCAGAGCGGTCATCTGATTGGGGCCGTGCACCACAAAATCTTCGGGCGGGTTTTCGAGCGATGTCAAGACCGAACCGACATTGATTTTAATCATCTCCGCCGTACTTTCTCCCACTTTCATGTTGTGCTGGCGGCGCATGTATTCCATAATGTCGGCCGTCAGGTCGTCACCGGCTATGCGGATCGATTTGTTGGACACGATTCCGCCCAGCGAGATCACGGCGATTTCCGTCGTTCCTCCGCCTATATCGACGATCATGTTACCTTCCGGAGCTTCCACATCGATTCCGATACCCAAGGCGGCGGCCATCGGTTCGTAAATCATGTACACGTCGCGTGCGCTGGCGCGCTCGGACGAGTCGCGTACGGCGCGTATCTCCACTTCCGTACTGCCCGAAGGAATACATACAACGATGCGGAGCGGCGGAGAAAACCAGCGGTTCTTGAACTTGATCATTTTGATCATGCCGCGGATCATCTGCTCAGCGGCGTAAAAATCGGCGATCACTCCGTCGCGCAACGGACGAACCGTTCGTATGTTTTCGTGCGTCTTTCCGTGCATCTGTCGTGCCGTTTCTCCGACGGCGATCACCTTGTCCGTGCGCCGGTCCAGCGCTACGACGGAAGGCGCATCGACTACAATTTTACCGTCGCAAACAATGATGGTGTTGGCTGTTCCCAGATCGACGGCTATTTCTTGTGTGAAAGAGAATAATCCCATATCTCGTTATCTTTTTAATGTCTTTTTAATGCTGTTTTTTTAATGTTTGAAATGGCGGACGCCGGTCTTCACCATTTTCATTTCGTGAGTGTTGCAATACTCGACCGAGAGGTGGTCGTTGACCGATCCTCCGGGTTGTATCACAGCCGTGATGCCGGCTTTGTCCGCAATTTCCACGCAGTCGGGGAAGGGGAAAAAGGCGTCCGAAGCCATGACCGCATCTTGCAGGTCGAAGCCGAAGTGCTTGGCTTTCTCAATTGCCTGTTTCAACGCGTCTACACGCGAAGTTTGCCCTGCCCCGTTGGCGCAAAGCTGCTTGTCCTTAACCAGTGTGATAGCATTCGATTTGCTATGCTTCACGATTTTGTTGGCAAACAAAAGGTCTGCTTTTTCCCGTTCGTCCGGTGTCCCGTTCGTCAGCGGTTCGAGGTCTGCTTCCGTCTGAATACTCAGGTCGCGGTCCTGTATGAGCACGCCGTTCAATAGCGAACGGAATTGCTCTGTTCGCTGCTCTTTTTGCTTCCGCAGCAGAATGATGCGGTTCTTTTTCTGTTTCAGTATGTCGAGCGCATCCGTCATATAATCGGGTGCAATAATGACTTCGAAGAAGATTTTGTTGATTTCTTCGGCCGTTTCACAGTCGATGACTTCGTTTGTCACGAGGATACCTCCGAAAGCCGAGACGGGGTCGCCGGCCAGCGCGTCCGTCCATGCCTGAAGCAAGGTCGGGCGTGAGGCTACGCCACAAGCGTTCGTGTGTTTGAGGATGGCGAAAGTCGGCTCGTCGAATTCGTCGATAAGCGACACCGCTGCATCGATATCCAGCAGGTTGTTGTATGAAATTTCTTTGCCGTGCAACTGATCGAACAACGCGTCGAATTTTCCGACAAACACTCCTTTTTGATGCGGATTCTCACCGTAACGCAGCGGTTTGGCTTCATGGAGGGCGCATCGGAACGCCGAATGTTCGTCTCCGTCGAAATAACGGAAGATGGCCGTGTCGTAAGCGGACGAAACGGCAAAAGCTTCTTTCGCAAACCATCTTCTGTCTTCGAGTGTCGTTTGCGCTCCTTTTTCGTCGAGCAGGTGCATGAACGGCTTATATTGAGCCTTGGAAGCAATAATCACAACATCCCGGAAATTCTTCGCGGCCCCGCGGATCAGCGAAATACCGCCGATGTCGATTTTTTCGATAATCGCCTCTGTATTGGCTCCCGATGCCACCGTTTCTTCGAACGGATACAAGTCTACAATTACCAGATCGATGCTTGGTATTTCATATTTCGAAAGTTGTTGACGGTCTTCTTCTTCTTCACGGCGCGCCAAAATACCACCCAGGATTTTAGGATGGAGCGTCTTTACTCGTCCGCCCAGAATAGAAGGGTAGCCTGTCAGAGTCTCTACCGCTTCGCAAGGAAGTCCTAACGACTCAATAAAACTTTGCGTACCGCCCGTGGATACAAATTCGACTCCCTCATGATGAAGCTTCTTTAAAATATCGTCTAATCCGTCTTTATGATAAACCGAGACTAACGCTCGTTTAATTTTTCTACTGTCTGTCATTCTACTAATTGGCGTCTATCTTTTTCTGTTTTTCGAAAAAGTCGCACAAAAATATTGATTTATTTTCATATAGCACTATAATGAAGGCCGAAAAAGCGTAGAAAATAGTCAAAATATATATTATCTTTCTTTCTTGCATACCAAGAATATGGAAGGAAATGCATCGCTGTCGTATCGCACTTGTGGCTTTTCAGCTTATTCGGAAACTTTTTCTATCTTGCCTCTAAAAAAGACTTCTCCCGATTTCTTCTTCTTTTTATATTCTGTGTGTATATGTATATAAATGAGGATAAAAATAATATCCGGCAATATTTGTTGTCGACAACTTGTTGTATCTATTTTATTAATTTGTTCATAATCTTGATCTTTGGTTGACATGCTCCAGATGGTCACAAGCATTTTACGTGCTATGGCTACCTGCACCTTCATCCTGTGCCGTAGAAAACATTTTCATGTCAACACCTGCTTCTGCTATTATGGCAGCGGCACTTCTTTTTTTACCCCGCTGAATGTGCTGAAGATATTTCATCTGGCTGGAATAATGTATGTTGCAAATCTCAGTTATTTTCTTTTGACATTCTTTCTTATGCTGGTCGAGTATCTCGATTTCTTCAAGCGAAATTCCAATGATATGAGCATCTACCTGGGTGGTCCTCCCGTGAGTGCGACAAACATGGTGTCCTTTCCGTGTCTGTTCAATGCCCTGCCATGCATATGTTTGAATCGTTACTCTGCATCGGCCACCCTTTGGGTTATCGGACGTGCAATCATCCTGTGCTTTTAGTATCTACGGTGGATACCGGATTTCGAAAGCGATACATAAAGCGCTAATAATAATGAAGAAAATATCACTATTTTATTTTCTGTATTGTCGTTGTTATCATGGTAACGCACAAGATACGGAATTTTGGTTTGTTGCACCTACGCCGATGCAGAGAGGGCACAATCAAAATGCTGGTTTCATTTTTTTGAATGGTACTAATAGTACGGCGAATGTAAAAATTCATTTTTTCAAGGCCGGATGTGATACGAGTCGTGGCGACTTTTAAATCGACCGAACTGGTAGCCTGTCTGTACTCTATAGCCGAAGATATTCATCCTGTCGCAGGTATTGTGCCGAGCTTATACAGTTATACAGTCTTGGACAAAGAGATTTATTTTTAGTTTTAAAAATTTAAATTTAGATAACGGCCGTCGGGATGATGGCCGTCTTTGCTTAGAGGACGGCCAACCGGAAGTCTGAAACGTCTAAAGTCGTTGGCACGCGATGAGGCATCATCTTTCTGTAAAATTTCTTTTCTTCTTGTAAAAAAAACGGCGAGAAGACGTTGTCTATACCGAATATGTTATTACCTTTGCACCCTGATTTACATATAGAAAAGAACAACTGAAAAAAGATGGAAAATATCAGCTATGCTTTAGGGTTAAGCATTGGTAATAACTTTCGTGCTTCGGGTATCAAGGAATTGAATATGGACGACTTTCTCAAGGGGTTGAACGATGTTTTCTCCGAAGCGAAGCCGGCTATCAGTTACGACGAGGCCAAACAAATTCTCAATGATTTTTTTATGAAATTACAGGCTGAAAAACTTGAAATGAACAAGCAGGCCGGTGCAGAATTTTTACGTATCAACAAAGAAAAGGTGGGTGTGGTGACACTGCCCAGTGGTTTGCAGTATGAGGTGTTGAAAACAGGCGATGGAGCCAAGCCGAAAGCTTCTGACAAGGTGAAGTGCCATTATCATGGGACGCTTATTAACGGTACTGTGTTCGACAGTTCCGTGCAGCGCGGCGAACCGGCAACGTTCGGCGTTTCGCAGGTAATTCCCGGATGGGTCGAGGCCCTTCAGTTGATGAATGTAGGCTCCAAGTGGCGTCTGTTCATTCCTTCCGAACTGGCATACGGTGAACGCGGAGCCGGCGAAACGATCGAGCCGAACAGTACGCTCGTGTTCGAAGTTGAGCTGCTCGATATTGTATAAGATTAGAATTGATAAATAGAATAAAAATTGTAAGAAAATGAAGAAAGTAAGTGTAGTAATGATGGCGGCCGCAGTAGCCGCAGGAATGGCAGTAACCTCGTGTAATCAGCAGGGTGGAGTAGCAAATGTAACACTCAGCGCTCCGATCGACAGTGCGAGTTATGCGTTGGGTATTAACATCGGAAGTAACCTGAAGGAAAACTTTAAAACGTTCCCCGGCGAAAAACCGGTTAATCACGATGCTTTTATGAGCGGATTGATGGCCGCAATGAAAGACTCGGCAGCCATGAAGATGACACCTGAAGTGGCTCAAACGTATGTGAACGACTATGTCATGAAGATTCAGCAGACCGAGGCTGAGGCCGAATTGAAGGCCGGTCAGGATTTCCTCGCAGCTAATAAAACGAAAGAAGGCGTTATTACGACCGAGAGTGGACTGCAATATAAAGTAATTACCGAAGGTACAGGCTCAAAACCGACGGCTGAAGATCAGGTAAAATGCCACTATACGGGTAAACTCCTTAACGGAACCGTATTCGATAGTTCGGTACAGCGTGGTGAACCGACGGTATTCGGTGTCGGTCAGGTGATTCGCGGTTGGCAGGAAGTGCTGCAATTGATGCCCGTCGGATCGAAATATCAGGTGTGGATCCCGTCCGATTTGGCATACGGTCCTAACGGTGCCGGTCAGATGATCAAACCGAACGCAACCCTCGAATTTGAAGTAGAGTTGCTCGAAATCGTGAAAAAATGAGAATCGTACGAGTCATAATCGCAAGTGTTGCAGCCGTCGGAATGATGGCTGTAACGTCTTGTAATACGACGAAAACCGTTGTCGCTCCTCCTGTTCCTCAGGAACCGGTAATGATTTCGGAACTCGACACGGTGAGCTACGCGTTGGGAGTGAACATCGGCATAAATTTGAAGGAGAATTTAAAAACATTCCCCGACGGGCCGGTCAATATGGAGGTCTTCACCGATATTTTGGTGAAAGCGCTGAAAGGCGATACCACTCTGATGATGAATTCGGAGAATGCGCAGAATCGTATTCAGCAATATGTCATGGCAGTGCAGCAGCGTGAAACCGAGGCCTTGAAAGCCGAAGGAGAGAAATTTCTTGCCGAGAATAAAACGAAAGAAGGCGTTGTGACAACCGAAAGCGGCCTGCAATATAAGGTGCTTGCGGAAGGTTCGGGTGCGAAGCCGACCGAAGTCGATCGGGTGAAAGTACATTATACTGGTAAATTGCTTGACGGTACCGTGTTCGACAGTTCCGTACAGCGTGGTGAACCGACGACTTTCGGGGTTACGCAGGTAATCCGAGGATGGCAGGAAGTGTTGCAACTCATGCCCGTGGGAGCCAAATATCTGGTGTGGATTCCGTCCGAACTGGCATACGGCGCCAATGGAGCAGGTCAGATGATTAAACCTCATGCGACGCTTGAATTCGAAGTAGAGCTGTTGGAAATCATCCAGCCCGAGCGCGCAGAAGACGCTGAAAAGTAAACACTCGTACAGAGAAAATAAAAGGGAGCTACCTCAACAAAACGGGTAGCTCTTTTTTTTGTAGTTAAGCGGTGAAATATTTTTTAGCTTTCGATTTACGAATCCGAAAGATTTTCGTGTACTTTTGTTGCCGTGAGTTTTTTGAGAAGTCTTCCTTCAAACTTTCGAATAACATGATTAAACATTAAATAACAGATAAAATGAAAAAAAACATTTTCCTTCTTGCTATTGCGTTTCCGACGTTACTCTTTTCGTGTAATTTGCAGCAAAAAAACACAAGAGAACAGATTTATGCGCAGATTGAGCTGGGGAATCATACCGTCGCAAGAGAACTGATCGATCGTATCATGCGGAACGAGCAGCTAACCGAAGAAGAGAGAAAGGCTTACTCGTTTACCCGTGATTCGTTACACCGAGTAGAGCTGGACTTCCGCAAGACAAAGGCCGAAGTGATTGATTGGATCGAAACGAATGGCGGATTCATGCCTTCCGACTCGCTTTTGGAGGCATGGGAACAGTCGAACGTGTTGGAATATCGGACGATTGACGGAGAGAAGCGTTATTTCCGCAACGCGGCCCCCAATATTTTCCGGGTAGATGCCGCGGCACGAGCCCTCTCGAAGAAGGCCGCGCCCCGGTCGGATACACCTCGCGATTCGCTCCTGATCGATGCTTTCACGCATAAAACGGCAACCGGTACGAAAGGCAAATACCTGCTTCCGAAGAAAACCATCCGTCTGCATTACACGCTCACGGTCGAACCGAACGCGGTGCGCGACGGTGAAACGCTGAAAGTATGGCTTCCGTTTCCCCGAAAGGACGTCGAACGGCAGACAGACGTAACACTGTTGTCGACGACGCAGGAGGCATATACCTTGTCGGACGACCGTACGGTTCATACAAGTCTGTATATGGAACAACGCGCGCAGAAAGACCAACCGGCCGTCTTTGGTTTCGAGGCCGAAGTGACGTCGCGGGGCGAATGGTTCGACTTGTCGGAAATCGTGGTGAAGCCCTATAACGAAAGAGATGAACTGTTCACGACCTACACGGCCGAACGAATTCCGCATATCCGTTTTTCGGAGCATCTCCGACGATTAACCGACAGCATCACACGCGACGCGCGTACGCCGGTCGAGATGTTACAGGCCGTTTACGCCTATATCACGGCTCATTATCCGTGGGCAAGCGCGCTGGAATATTCGACGATTGCCGACATACCCGCGTATGTGCTCAAGAATCGTAAGGGCGATTGCGGGCAGGTGGCCTTGCTGCTGATCACCATGTTGCGTTATAAAGGGATTCCGGCTCGCTGGCAGAGCGGATGGATGACGCATCCGGGAGAAGTGAATCTGCACGACTGGGCCGAAGTCTATTTCGAAGGTACGGGATGGATACCGGTCGATGTGTCGTTCGGACGCGGCGGGCCTGTAGCGATTGCTCCCGGGCGATTCTTTTTCATGAGTGGCATCGACTCGTACCGGTTGTATGTCAATTCGGATTATTCGGGCGCGTTCTATCCTCCGAAAGAGTTTCCGCGAAGCGAAACAGTCGATTTTCAACGAGGCGAAGTGGAATCCCGCCACGGAAATCTTTATTTCGACCGATGGGATTATGATATGGAAATCACGTATCGGTAACTAAAAAAACGTATCTTTGTCATCATGTAGAATTAAAAAACAACAGGAACCATGAATAGAATCAACAGAAGAACAGCCATCAAGACGGTATTGGCCGGCAGCGCGGCGCTTGCGACCGGCGGTGTGGAAACGATGGCGCAGACAAAGCGGAAAGACCGGACAGCGGCCAAAAAAGAATCCCTCAAAGGAAATATCCGTCACTCCGTAAGTAAATGGTGCTTCGGTGATTATCCGCTCGACGAGTTTTGCGTGATATGTAAAGACCTCGGCATCGAGTCGATCGAACTGTTAGACCCGAAGGACTGGCCGGTCGTTCAGCGTCACGGTCTGACCGTAGCCATGGCGCAGGGAGCCGGATTGGGAATCGACCGAGGATTTAACGATCCGTCGTTGCACGACGAACTTGTGGCGAGCTACGAGAAAGTAATCCCCATGGTGGCCGACGCGGGGCTGAAAAACCTGATTTGTTTCTCCGGACGGCGCAACGGCGCGACCGATTTGCAAGGATGGGAAAACTGCGCCAAAGGCCTCCGGCGTATCATGCCGACCGCCGAAAAACACGGCGTAACCGTGTCGATGGAGTTGCTTAACAGCGTAGGCCACAAAGATTATCTGTGCGACCATACGGTTTGGGGCGTGGAACTGTGCCGGCGTGTCGGGTCGCCCAATTTCAAGCTGCTTTACGATATTTATCACATGCAGATTATGGAAGGCAACATCATCGACAACATCCGCAAGTATCACGAATATATCTCCCATTTTCATACGGGAGGTAATCCGGGACGTGCCGAAATCGACGAAACGCAGGAGCTTTACTATCCGGCCATTATGCGGGCACTGTTGGAGATCGGGTATAAAGGTTTTGTCGGGCAGGAATTCGTGCCTAAACAACCCGACAAAATCGCTTCGCTCGAAAAATGTATCCGCATTTGCGATGTGTAAGAAACAGCACGATTGTATTTATTCATAACCCATTAAACTATCCGTACGAATGAAACCGATTACTTTATTTTATCTGGCCAACTGTCCGTTCTGCAAAAAAGCGGATGCGGCCATCAGCGAACTTCAAAAGCAAGACCGATACAAAGACATTGAAATCAACCGGATCGAAGAATCCGTACATCCCGAAATTGCCGACAAGTACGATTATTACTACGTCCCGACTTTTTATATCGACGGAAAGAAGGTGCACGAAGGCGGTATTTTTCCCGATGAGGTGAAGGCGATTTTAGAAAAAGCATTGGAGGCATAGCAACTTGGATCCTCCGGAGAAGCTAACGCGCCGCGATAAGCTCTCCCGCTACGACGGGAGATTCCCAAGCATTGCGCTAAGCTTTCTCGGCGCGACGGGAGATTCCAGAGCGTTGCTCGGAGATGTTCCGTTGCGCCGATTGATTACAAAACGTTGCGTTGCGATTTTTGCGAGATGATGACAGGGAACTTTCTTTTTTCACCGACAGATAAACGTCCGTACGACCCCGTCTTCCGGTTCGGCCATGGTGACGGTGAAGCCTTTCTTTTCGAGCAACTCGATCAGCGGAACAGGCGGGAAAGGGGTCAGCAGTTCCATCCATTTGCCGGCCTGCAAGCGGTCGGCTTCGTTCAGTACGAGTTCTTTCGGGTGTTTGCCTTTTTCGAGTACGGGGCGTACATCGAGGGTAAAAGCGATCGCCGCGGGCGCTTTTCCGGTCAACGGTGCGCGGGCACTTTCGCTTCCGATCAGCGAACTTTCACCCAAAGCCGGTTGTCCCGCCGCCCGCCGCAGCGTATCGATCATCTCTACGATACTCACATTCCCTACTTTGGCCGCCTGCCGGAGCGAAGTGACTTGAGCGACCGTGCGGCGCAGGACGGGATTCTTCAGCGCGGCGAAAGCGGGAGAGAACTGAAGGAGCAGCTCCTCCAGTTCGGGATAATGCGTCAGCAGCTCGCCCACCTTTGTGTCCGGCGTAATCGGCGGTTTATTTTTGCGCATAAGACAAGAGCCGTTGATCGCCTTCGAGCCGACGAAGTTGCGTAATATCCTGCGTTACTTCCACCACACCCAGATAGTCGCCGTTCTTGTTGCGCACGGCGGTGTATTCGATGTAGATGAAGCGTCCCATGAAATTCGAGAGCCAGAAGACGGCCTTGTTCTCTTTGCCGCTCTTGAAATCGGTCAGAATCTGTTCGACGATGTGTACGCTTCCGGGCGGATGACACATGCGCACGTCGCGTCCGATGATGGAACGGTTACGCTCGAATACCCGGTTGGGGCTGTGCGAGAAGAAACCGACTTTATCATCCTTGTCGACGAACGTAATGTCGATCGGCAGATGGATGAAGAGCGCTTCCAACTCTTCGATGCTGAACAGGCCGGACGAGAGGCGGATGGCATCGGCCGTGACGTATTCCTGCTTCTCGATCTGTACGCCGTCGGGTTTCCACTCCTCGGCAGGGTCGAACAGGCAGTATCCGAATTCGGGCGTTTCCTGATAAATCTTATACCATTCTTCATCGGTAAACGTATCCATCGTCATGGGTAAGAGAATTTCTTCTTCTTTCATGATCATGCCGGAAATCATCTCGATGGCCGGATCGAGCACAAGTTGTACGGTCGAATTTAGTTCCGCGGCGCTTTGGAAAGGACCGGCCAGCGCTTCGAAGGCGCCTTTGAGCAAGGCGCGTATCTCGTCGTGTTTGCCCCACATCACCTTGGGAGGTCCCGTGATTTGATGCTTTTCCAGATATGGAAACACGAGGTATTCTTTTCGTTTGTAATGCTTGTCGATGTCGGCCAGACTGTTGAAGACGGCGCGCAATTTCAAGGCATGGTCGGCCGCCTGCGCGTCGGTCAGTTGTCCGGCTTCGTTCTTCAGCGCCTCGTACCGGTCGAGCTGTTCGCGGATGGCACGATTCTCACGCTTGAACGTATCGACGGGATGTCCCGCGGGGACCGGCTTGGCGCCGCGCTGGTCGATGCTTCCGTCGAGTACGGCTGTATGCAGGTCGCAAAACGCGAGAATTTCATCTTCGCTCAATGCGCTGCTTTCAATCAGCTCCTGTTCTACTTCCACGACTTCGTTATACGGAATCGATTTCAGTACGTCCACCAGACGGTTGCGCAATATTTCGGGGTTGTCTCCTTCGTGTAGCCGGAGGAG
The DNA here is from genome assembly GCF_030528505.1 of Tannerella sp. GTDB lineage: Bacteria > Bacteroidota > Bacteroidia > Bacteroidales > Tannerellaceae > Tannerella. The sequence goes on along the minus strand of NZ_JAUMYS010000038.1, from coordinate 8,652 downwards.
CAAATGCCGCAACATCTCTTTGCGTTGCGACGCGTTATTGATGAATTCACTCATGATTTTTTTCTCGGATATTTAAACGGGTTTGTACTTCTGTCAGCGGAAGAGAAATATTTATTCCTCACCTCGGATCATTGTTAATAACATCTTGAAGCGTTCAATGGCCTTCAGCGCATGCGGGCGATGGGCCGGCATGATGATGCAGTCGCCTTTTTTCAACACGTGCGGCGCACCGTCGATGTGTATCTCTGCTTCCCCGTCGAGCACCTGCACGAACGCGTCGAAGGGTGCCGTATGCTCGCTTAATCCCTGTCCTTTATCGAACGAGAAAATCGTGATGTTTCCCGCCCGGTTCTTTGTCACCTGTTTACTGATCACGCCGCCTTGCGTGTAATCGACCGAAGCCTCGAGCGCTATTACGGTCGCTTTGTCGAAAGTTGTCATTGTATTCATTTTTATGATTCGTTTACGGCAGCAAAGATAGCCCGTCCTTTACCCTGAAAATGTAACCTATGTGACAGTTGGGCGGATATTTCGAGAAATTCGGTTTAAAAAACGATAAAAAAAACAGATGCCCCTCTGAAAAGGTAGGCATCTGTTTTTGGTTTTGCATCAGAATCCCGGAGTCGTCTGCTTGAGCAGTTCATTCGAGGTCAACTGATTCTTGGGGATCGGGAAGATCGTGTTGTCACGCGTGTCAGCCGGTTTATCCCACCATTCGTTACCGTAACGTTTCCAGCGGATCAGATCCGTACGACGGTGGCGTTCGCCCAGAAATTCGCGTCCTAGTTCGTCTACAAATTCATCTTCTGTCAGTTTGGAGAGGTTGCTTTCGTAGCTGTTGGCAGCCCATTTGTCGGCCGGGAAGTTACGCTTGCGCACGGCGTCGAGCATTTTCGCTGCCCCCGCTTTATCGTTCTCACGGAACATGCACTCGGCTACAATATAGTACATCTCTGCCAGCCGAATTTCGGCCACCCAATTGTTCTGGAATAAATTCTTGCTTTCCGGTAACCACGGGAATTTTATCAGGCGTACTCCCGAATTTTCCTCACCCGTATTGACATGCGAGCCTTTCGAGACTCCTTCGGCGCCTTCCGAAAAACGGCCTACTTGGTCCACATAATTCAACGGCTTCCCATTGTATTCTTCAGTACCGTTTACTTTCTCCTCGGTGAAGCCATACCCTTTTTGGGAATCGAAGGCATACTGTTGGCCGATCAGGAAGAACCCGTCGTAGGTGCCGTCGGCATTCGTGCGGAATGGCTGTTTGCGCAGGTCGTCATCACTGAATTTTTCGTAGGGCTTGCCTAACTTGTAGGCATACAGTTTGCCTTCCAGATCGCGCGAAGGCGTCAGGTGAATACCATTCCAGCCTCCCCATGTGTTACCCAGCGAGTAACGTGCCTGATAGTGCATCATTGCATTATACATGAATCCAAACTCATAGACGTTTTTCTTATGCGGAAACACCCACAGATTTTCCGGCGAACGTCTACCGCTCAGTCCATCGGAGAAAGGTCCACGATAATCGTCGTCGAGCTTGCACGCTCCGTACGTACCGTCAATAATGTCTTGCGCTACCTTGCGCGCATCGGCATAGCGGTTCTGACCGATCCAAACTTCGGCATTCAGATATAACCGTGCCAGCAAGGCCGCCCCTCCTGCTTGCCCGAAACGTCCTGCCGTCGTTTCTTTCGGCAGTGCGGGAATACTTTCCTTCAGTTCTTTTTCAATGTAGGCAAACACTTCTTGCGGTGACGATTGTCCTACTTTCGTCTTCGTATCCATGGGGATCGGAACGGAGCGGAAATAGTCAATCAGAAAGAGATAGAACCAGCACCGTAACGTGCGTAACTGCGCGATGTAATTTTGCTTGTCGGCATCGGTCAGACCATATTTGACAAAGTCAAGCCCCGTGAAGTCGGCAATATAATTCGTACACTGTCCGATACCTTGATAGGGCCCTACCCATCCGCCGTTGATAATTCCTTCTTCTTCTGTCCACGTATGTCCGTGAGCACGTATCCACTGGCCTCCGTCGTAGCCGTGCTTCCCTTTCTGTGTCCATACAAACTGATCGGCCGTCAGCTCCTGCAAAATCCAGCGGGCGCCGTCCCAGCCGCACCAGTGTCCGTGTTCGAAGGGACGGACAAGAGCAGCCTCAATCGAATTTTTATCCTGATAATAATTTTCGGAAGCAATGTTCGAAAATATCTCTTCTTCCAGATTCGTACATGCCAGGGCAGCCAATCCCACACCTGCGATCATTAATCCTTTACTTATATATTTTTTCAACATGATAATTCTGTTTTATGAGATTAGTATGAAATTTGAATACCGAACGAAAGGTTCGTCGTAGAAGGATACACATCCAGATTCCCGATACCCGGCTCCAGCCCGACGATATTTACCCCTGCCGGATCGATACCGGAATATTTCGTCAAGGTAAATACGTTGCGCGCCGTGGCATAAATACGCAAGTTCGAAATGTATTTACAATCGACTTTCGGCGTATATCCTAATGTAATGTTATCGAGTTTAAAGTAGTCGCCGTTTTCAAGGAAATAATCGACAATCTGCTTTTCTCCCTTGATTTCGGCATTGCGCGTATAGGCATCGCGGATCAGATTCACTTTGGGCTGAGCCGTCAGACCGTAATACATCTGATATAGATTGAGGACTTTATAATCGAATTTTCCACGGAAGAAGAGAGACAAGTCGAAGTTCTTATATGTAACGGTATGTCCCCATGATACTTCCCATCGAGGCATTCCATGTCCGAGCGGTACCCGATCTTTATCGTTTTTCTGCGAAGCGAGTTTCTTCTCTCCGCCAACAACGCCTTCTTTCCAAATCATGATTTCACCCTTTTCATTTACGCCGGCATACCGGCCACCTCTGAACGTACCGATTTCCATTCCTTCTCCGAGAATCTGTGCACGTCCGGGGTTACCGGGCGAAGGCAGATCATACACGTCGCGGTCTTCCCCTTTGAACTCGTCGTTCGACCATGAATCGATTTGTGTTTTAGCCCACGACACGTTCAGGTTTGTTGCATAACTGAATGTCTTTGTCTGAATCGCGTTGTAGTTAAGCATTAACTCTACGCCGCGAGTACTTGTAGATATCACGTTCGTGTACATTTTATCATGAAGATAAGGCGGTACGGATACATCATATTCATAGATCAGGTCATTGCCTTTGCGCAGGAAGAAATCAAGGCTACCCGACAGACGTTGTCCGAGCAGAGCATAATCTACACCGAGGTTATACGAGATCTGTTTCTCCCAATGCAGGTTCGCATTCGAATTATTCCCCGGTCCCCAAACCTGAATCCATTGTCCGTTCCGATCCAGATACTTGCCGAATCCGCTATACAGAGAAAGCGAGCGGTAGCGCGGGAAGCCCGAACGCCCCGTTTCACCGTACGACAGACGCAGTTTCAGATCATCCACGATCTCCATCTGCTGAAAAACAGGGAGACTGCTTAAACGCCATGCCGCCGAAAGTGCCGGGAACAATCCCCATTTATGATCTTTCCCGAACTTGCTGTTTCCCTCGTAACGTAGCGAAGCCATCAACAAAAGGACATCTTTATAATCGTAATTCAAACGTCCCAAAAAAGCGATATTCTTCTCTTTTTCTTTTTCCGACCACATTCCGAGTCGTCCTTCTTTCGTGTTCCATTGTCCGGTCCCGAGATTATTATACTTCAATGCATCCGATGGGAAATCCATATTTTCGGCACCATATTTTTCCCAGTTGAATTCCTGGTACGAATAGCCGCCCATTAACTTGATGTTATGCACATCCTGAACCGTTGTATAATAGTTCGTGATCCATTCGAGCGTGTAGTCTTCCCAACGTTCGGACTCGAGGCGTGCGCGTCCTTTGCGACTGTTCGAAATCGACTCCTGATGGGTAGAAGGATACCATTCGTAACGTTTCAGGAAACGTCCCTGACGCGCTACCTTCAACTCGGTATTTAAGTTCGAGAGCAAATTCAGGCGAGCTGTGAAATCGATCGTACTGTAATCGTTCTTGCCGAAGTTATCACGGTTTTTCAGCCTGTCGACAGGGTTCCATGTGTCAAATCCTTTCAAAAAGGTATATTTACTCGGATCTGCAGGGTCCATTACCGGAATGGTCGGATTGAGTTTGACGGCTTGTGAAAAAGCATTGTAGTCCGTGTAATCCTCTTTGGTTGTTCGATACGACAGGTTACCGACAATATTCAGTAACCCTTCGAGTGTCGTATGATTAAAGTTGGCGCGCACGCCATACTCCCGTCTGGCCGATGCAATGTCGATCGCGTTCTTGTCTTTGTAATCGGCCGAGATGCGGTAGATTGCATTTTCGCCCCCTCCGCTCAGTGAAATGTGATGGGTGTGTCCGAAATTGTTTTTACGGATCAGCTCGTCATACCAATTGGTACGAGCGCCACGGTCTTCGTCTCGTTTATGTTGCAAAAACTCTTCGGCCGACAGCACATCAGGCTTCCGGTATACTCTATCATGTTCGATATAAGTATCGTACGAAATAGATGCTTTGCCCGCTTTCCCTTTCTTAGTCGTAATCAGCAATACACCGTTTGCTGCGCGTGATCCGTAGATCGCTGCGGCCGAACCGTCTTTCAGAACGGTAATGGATTCGATATCCTGGTTTGCAATCTGGCGTAAATCGGCGCCGGGCATACCGTCTACAACTACCAGCGGAGCACTTCCACCTTTAAACGACGTAGAACCTCGTACCTGAAAGTTATCCATCGGATTGCGGTTCGGGTCGGAGATCGCATAATTCGAGATGGTTACTCCCGGTATTTTCCCGTCGATCATCTGTAGCGGGTTATTGGCTGCGCCTTGCAGGAAGTCTTTACTCGTCACGGTCGTTACGGCCGAAGTCAGGTTACGGCGCTCCTGCGTACCGTAGCCTACGACGACGACTTCATGTAGCGATGCAATGTCTTCCTTCATAACGATTTCAATCATCGTTCGGTTGTTTACCGGTATAGTTTCGGATTGCATACCAACGTATGAGACATGCAACTTGCCGTCCGATGATACATTGCTCAATATAAAGTTTCCATCCACGTCCGTAATTGTACCCATCGAGGTACCCGATACTTGAACCGAAACGCCGATTAACGGCTCTCCTTTCGCATCTTTCACATTACCGCGTACGGTAATTTGCTGTGCAAACACACTCGCGGGAAATGCCCATAACCAAATAAACATCGCCCACTTCATCAGTTGTAATGATTTTCGCTTTCTCATTCGTTCATTTTTTTAGACTTGTTAAACAACTTATTATTCTCAAAATATATGTTTTTTATGCTTTGTTTTTGTATACTTGTTATTTGCCGGTTGTGGAAGATATAGGCGATGATTGGCCGAAGGTGTACGATGGCGGAAGCCAATCACACAAGCGGCCGGAAATAAACAAGCGAATAAATTCGTAATCGAGGAGTAAAAGCTCAATATCGAATGGATCCGCAGCTTGTGATCTCTCCGTAGAGGAAAATAATTAAAGGAAACTAAAAGTAGAGAAGAAGGTTTGGAGTTATATAGTGTTAAAATGCCCCCCCCCTCCCTCGTGTTAATATTATATAACATCGCTAAGGGGGTATGTTTGCATGTCTTATCTGTCTGGCATGATTTAACCATTCGAATAACCTTCTTTTTGTATTTATCATGGTCCATACAAGATGTGAAAAACTGTTCCTGTATTATACCGACACAAAAATAAAACAGAACAAGGATATTTTGAAGAATTTTTTTATATTATAAAACATAGTTTTGACAACGAGCTGTTGTCAAAGTGGTTTTGAGAACAATTCGCATAAAAAGCACGAACCTTTGCTCGGTGACTTGGCGGTTCGTGCTTTTCTTTTTTTATAAACAAAGTCTTACTTCTTCTTCCGTTTCGGATTGGCAGGGAACCAGCCTTTTTCGACACGTTGGGCTTGTTCGAAAATCTCGATAATAGACCAGAAACACGAAAAAGCGACGACTCCCGCCAAAGTCGATAAGAAAATATGGTCGAGCATAACCGATACTCCCGTCAGCGCGAGTCCGGCGACTAAAAACACCCACCAGCAACCCGTGCCGAAATAATATTCCGCCTTGATAACGATCGGATGAAAAAGGCCGATGATAAGAAACGTTGAAATACCTGTTGTTAACCCCCAAAGGTTGTATGTAGTAAGAAATTCCATGATGATTTTTTGAAGTTTAAAATGTTATGTTAAGTTTGGCTCCGAACTGCATGGGTCTGCCTTTTTGCATGAACGACTTGCCGAAAGATTTGAAATAGAATGCGGAATAGTCTGTACCGGTCAGATTCCTTACCCATACATCGAACGAAACGATGCCTTTTCGCACACCGGCTTGTGCATGTACCGTCGCATAAAACTTCTGTGAAAGGTCGTTGTGTTCTGTCCAGTAAATATCTCCCGCGCCGTTACATTGTGCCGCTGCGAAGTATTGGTCAATCCAGCCATGTTTAAGTTGTTTGGCGTATTGCAGCCCGATACCGAGTGTATGACGCGGAGTGTATGGAATATAGCGGCCGGCAAAATCCGTACGTCCGTCGTGATAGTTGCGGAAGGTGGCGTGCGTGTAGCCGTAATTCAGATCGGCTGTGAGATTGTTCGTTAGAATGCCTCGTAACGACACCTCCGTACCATAGCTTTGAGCCTTCCCCGCATTACTCAGGATACGTCCGTGTCCGCTGTCCACAAACTTTGTAATCTGCAAATCTTCAATATCCATATAAAAGAAGGTGAGTTCGGCATGAAGGTGATTGCGTATCAGTTCGCTTTTTACTCCCAATTCGTAATTCCAGCTCGTTTCCGGTCGGTATGCAATCACATCCTTAACGGGCATAGGATCGATTTGGGGGATCGATGGCGTAAAAGCCCGAAATACGTTCATCATATCGGACTGCATCCGGGCTTGCATGATGTCGGCCGACATCTGTACATTGTATCCGCCCGTCTTGTATCCTTTCGAGGCCGAGAAGTAAGTCACTGTCCGGGGAGAGCATTCGTATTTAACCGATACCTTCGGCAATACCTGCCACAAGTCCGACGATACGGATTCGTCGATCACTGAGGCGGGATAAAGGCTGCTGATATCTTTCGGTTCGGGGATTCTGGGCGGCAGATGCATCGTCAGGTGCATTTTACCCTTGGCCTTGTAACGCAGGTCTTGTTTCTCGTAATCGAGTCGAACTCCCGCCGTCAAGGAAAGTCCTTTGATGAACAGATTTTTGTAGGTCGATTGGTGGTAAAGAGCGGCGCCGTACGAAGGCATGTCGAATGTGCTGGGCATATCGATTGCTTTGTCCGTGATAACGAGCGAGGGCATCTTCGGAGTAATTGCTTTGAGGCGGTCAAAAACAGGTTGCAGGTTTCTTTTGATGCCTTCTTCTTTATATTTGACCGGTGCTTCCGTACGCATGTCGGTATAAAATCCGTAGGCTCCGACCGACCATTGATAATTCTTTCCGGTTCGGCTTTTGAGAGAGAGTTCCTGGCTGACGGCATGCTGCTTCTGCAACTGGTTCAATACGAAGATCGAGGCCGGCGAAAAGTCCTGATCCATCTTCATATCGTCGTCGAAATACTGATAGCCGGTCGTGGAAGAAAGGAGAATTTTTTCCGTTTCGTACGTCAGCGAAAGATTTTGGTTGAGCATTGTCCGGCGATACGATGAAGGATCATTGATGTTGACTGCCGCTACTTTGCCTGTCGTTTCGTCGTATAGTCCGTAAGGAAATGCTCCTTGATCGGTATATTCGCCCGATAGAGAATAGAGCGCCTTCAGATGAGGATTGAGTTGCCAATGCAGTTTCAGGTGTCCGCCGGCTGTTTGCTCGTTGTCTGCTTTTTTTCCGGTGTACACATTCTCGAAAAAGCCATCTTTGCGGCTGTAATATGCTCCTATCGACAATCCGAACGAATCTCCCGGTTTCATATAGTGAGAGCCCTTAACACGAAGTTCTCCGTAATTCCCATACGAGAGCGAGAGCTTCGTCCCCTGATAATGGAGGGGAGAAAGCGTATGTATATTGATAATCCCTCCCATGGCATTACGACCGTAGAGGGTTCCTTGCGGCCCTCTCAATACTTCGATACGCTGGATATCCGGTAGTTCGAAATCGAACATGCTCTTGTCCGGATAGGGGGCATGATCGACATATAAACCCACCGTTTGACCGCTGCTTCGTGCTCCGACCCCTCGAATATAAATGGCTGATGTCAGTTTGGCTCCATAGTCCGATATATACAGATTCGGAACAAACGAACGCAGGTCTTTCAACGATTGCATTTGACGACCTTTTATCTGTAGGGGGGTAAGAATGGAAACAGCGCCCGGTAACGTACGCAGATCGTTCGTTTCCTTCGTCGACGAAGTGATGACCACTTCATCAATATTATACGTTTTCAGCGTATCGGGCTGAACCCTTTCTTTTTCCGCCCATACTGATTCCGCCGACATACCCATGCACAAAAGCCCCATTAGCCAATAAAATTTCTTCATCCTTCAACTTTTTTGAGTTGCAAAGGAATAGAAAAACCTTTGTCAAGGCAATCACTACATGTAGTGATTTTATAATGTTAAGTTGTTTATTTGTTGAAATATTTATTTG
>NZ_JAUMYS010000037.1 GCF_030528505.1 Tannerella sp. | reverse complement strand
ATTGATTGAAACAAATCACAGGTGTGATTGATCTCCCGCAAATTGTTTCTAACAAATCACAAGTGTGATTCATTTGCCGCAAAGGGTTTGTCATCGATTCGTGCGAGGGGTTGAGCGTCTTTGCACGGTCAGCTCTTGAAGCGCGAGGCAAGTTCGTCGTCCGTCAGGATAAAGAGAATCGGTTTTCCGTCAGGTGTGAGGCGGTTTGACTCGGACGAGAAGAGGGCGGCCATCATCGCTTCCATTTCTTCGACGGTGAGCGGTTTGCCCGGACGTATGGCGGCCGACTGAGCCAGCGAGAGCGCAAGAGCTTCGGCCATTTCGTCGCCGATTGCGCCGCACAATTCGGCCGCACAATGGACAAGGTCTTTGAGCAGTTCGGCGGGATTGTTCTCCTCCACTCCGGCCGGGAGCGCCGTGATCGAGTAACTGTTGTTGCCCATCGGGTTCAGGTCGAAGCCCAGCCGGCGCAGGTCGTCCATCAAGCTCGGAATCAGAGCGGATTCGGCGGGTGTAAGCTCCACAAGCTCGGGAAAGAGCATCTGTTGCGAGGCGCCTTTCTGCTGTCTGACGTTGCGGATGTATTGATTGTACAGAATCCGCACATGTGCCCGATGCTGGTCGATCAGCACCAGCCCCGATTTCAGCGAGGTGATGATATAACGGTTTTTATACTGGAAGCAGGGAGAGGAAACGTCGGGGAAGAGCGTCTCCGACTTCGGCTCGCGCGAGGGAATATCAGCCGTCAGTCCGCTCTCTTCCGAGGGGTCTCTGCGTCCTTTTTCGAAATCCTGATACAGCATTTCCCAATTCCGTTCGGGATAAGACGGCCGATGCGTCGTCTGAAACGGATTGTATTTCGTATCGACCTGCACGACGGGGGGGCGGATACTTCCCTGCGTCGAAGGATTATATACCGGGATGTCGATCGCGCCTTCGGTATCGAAGTCGATGCTCGGCACGGAATTCGACTTGCCCAGCGCCTCCCGCACGGCCGACGAAAGAATCTGCCAAATCGGCTGCTCGTTCTCGAATTTGATTTCCGTTTTGGTGGGATGGATATTCACGTCGATTTCGGACGGGTCTAACGTCATATAAATGAAATAATCCGGCCATTCGCCCGCCGGTATCAGCGGCTCGTAAGCGTGCATGACGGCTTTGTGGAAATACGGATGCCGCATATATCGTCCGTTGACGAAGAAATAGTTCTGATACCCGCGCCGGCGCACGCTATCCGTCCGTCCGATGAATCCTTCGATTTTCACGAGCGAAGTGCCGCTTTCGAGAGGCAGGAGTTTTTGATTGAAACTTTTGCCGAATACGTTCACGATGCGTTGGCGCAGCCCCGACGTCGGCAGGTTCATCACCTCCGTATCATTGTGATAGAGCTTGAAAGCAATCTGCGGATGCACGAGCGCGACCCGCTCGAACTCGGTCATAATGTTGCGAAATTCCGTTTCGTTCGATTTAAGGAACTTGCGGCGCACCGGCACATTGTAAAACAGGTTTTTAATCGAGAAAATCGCTCCTTCGATGCAGGCATCGGGCTCGATGGATTCGAGTACGGAGCCGGAAATCGAGAGCTTCGTCCCCAGTTCGGCGCCCCTTGCCCGCGTGCGCAACTCGACTTGCGCCACCGCCGCAATCGAGGCCAGCGCCTCGCCGCGAAAGCCCATCGTGCGCAAGGCATAGAGGTCTTTCGCATCCGAAATCTTCGACGTGGCGTGACGCTCGAAAGCCATGCGGGCATCGGTTTCCGACATGCCTTTGCCGTTGTCTACCACCTGTACGAGCGTGCGCCCCGCGTCTTTGACATGAACGGTGATCTCCGTCGCCTCCGCGTCGACGGCGTTCTCCATCAGTTCTTTCACGACCGAAGCCGGCCGCTGAATGACTTCGCCAGCTGCGATCTGGTTGGCAATGTGGTCGGGTAATAAGTGAATGATGTCGCTCATTAACGAATGTAGAAGAACCAGTAAATGACGGCGAGAATGGCGAGGATAAGCAGCAAACGCATATTCTTGTAAATGCGGTCGCGCATGTCGTCGCCTTTTGCTTTGCTTTTCTTCAGGTGCGTCGTCCCTTCGACGAAACTTCCCCTGATCGCCTCTTTGTATTGCTCGTAATCGGTCTCTTCGACACCCATTTCCATTTTTACCCGATGAATTCGCTTCTCGAGATTCTCCTTGCGGGGGTCCCAATAAATCGGCTTATGCTCGAACTGCCGAGGCTTGCGCACGTTATAAAAATAAAACATTCCCATGATGGTCTCTATCGATTATTCGGGTGCTAAATTACGAAATTTATTGCTTCGTTTCGGCGCATCTTCCGTTTTTCGTTGTACCGGCGTGTAAATATCGTCCTTGCTGAGCGGACGCATATAGTCGTACCAGTAAAATTCCTTTAACGTTTTCTGTTCCGGACGAAGGGCGGGAATCGGAGTCAGCAAGCCCTGTGGCGACGGCCAGATAAGGAGCTTGTCGATTTTGTTTTCTTTCAGCCAGATGGTCATGTAACTGCTCTTCGTTTCGTTCATCCCCACGATGCTTCCGTCTTCTTCCAACGGATAGTAAATCGACTCGGCATTGCCGTCGATATGAATCTTACGGACCGACGGCCCCTCGAAAAAAGCTTTCAGGTCACTCCCCTTCAATTGATTGTAATACGAGGAGTCAAGGCGTTGAATCGAAAAGGCGAAGCGGATTACATGTACATAATCGACCGTCGTGTCCTTCATGTGCACGACAATCGTATCGCCATACAGCTGATAGTCTTCACTCCACAGCACAGGGTCGGTGTACATATATAACACCGAATCTTTCGTACTGAACTGCATCGAGTCGCAGACGCCCTGCAAATCGACACGGAAGAAACGCACGCCGTGATACGCCTTGACGATTCGCGCCGTCGAATCGACGGTCATCATTTCGAACGTGTCGGCATGCATATACAGCGTATCGCCCTGCGAATATTCGAGGCAGCGGGCGCTGTCGGTCGCGAACGCGTATTCGTTCTTCTCGTCGTAAAATCCGTACTGCCCTTCGAAAATAATTTTCTGCGCCGTGTCCTGCAGGAAGATATTGCCGAAAGCCTCGCCGAAACCGACCTCCCGCTTATAGGAAATCGAGTCGCCCGTCAGCAGACGGTTGCCGGAGACGATTTGCGAACGGTCTAAAAGCAGCGCCGTATTCTCGACCGTGTTGTACCAGCCTTTCGAAGTGTAGATATTGCCGCTGTCCGATACGATGACCGAGGGCCCCAGAATCGTCGCGATCTTCGTTTCCGTGCTGTATTGCAACGTGTCGGAATATAACGTAAACTTTTCGTTTTGAAGTCGCACGCTATCGTTAAAGACAGCAATCTTCGTGCCCGGCGAATATTGACCGTAGCAAGAAGACAACTCGTTCTGAGCGTCGACAATCGTTCCTCCCTCGAAATAATAACCGATATTGGCGGCGCGGTCGTAGTTCAGGCTGTCGGTAAAAAGCGTTACGACCGAGCTGTCGGCCTGAATATTTTCCATGCGCACGTTTTCGCGCATTTTGGCTAATTGCGCATTGCCGTCGTAAAAAAGATAGTTCCCGTACACGAACAAGGTATCGCCCTGCTCCATCCGTACCGACCCGAACGCTTCCAACGAACTGCTCTGCTCGTAGAAGTAAGCGCTGTCGCAATACATATACGAACTGTCGTGACGGAAACTGACATTACCACTCAAGACTTGCCGGTCGGCGTTCACCTCTTTGTCGAACAGTTGCACATCGGCATGTTCCAGATAAACTTTCGTTTTTTTCGGAACGGACTTCTCGGGTTGCTGCGCGGCAAGCAAAAGACAAAAAAGCAACAGAGAATTCAGCAAGAGGTATCTGCCGACGGTCTTCATTCTTTGATCCAGCCCGGATAGCGGAAGTCGCAGTTACGCCATCCATCGGCAATCCGCACGTATGTTGTCTTTTGTTGCTTGATGATCCAGTCTCTCAGCAGGTCTTCACGCTTACGGTTTTCGACGAGCGTTTTCAACACCTGATAATCGTCGGTGATGTTAGCGCGGTGACTGTCCGTACGTGATTTCAGTTTAACGATGGCAATCACCTCTTTCTGTTTGTCCGTAAGCATGCGGAACGGCTTCGAAATCTCTCCCACCTTCATGCCATAGACCACCTTGCTGACGTCCTGCGGCAACTCCTGCATCTCGAACTTCGGCGTGCCGGAATGGCTGCTCTCATAATTCTGGTTCACCATCAAACCTTTGTTGTTACGGGTGTCCTTGTCGAACGACAGATACGTGGCCGCCTCTTCAAACGTCAGCTTATTGTTTTGGATGTCGGTATAAAGCGAATCCATACGGGCGGTCGCTTCGTTCAGTTCCTTGTCCGATACTCTCGGGCGCAACAGGATGTGGCGGCAATTGATGCGGTCGCCCCGCTTTTCGATCAGCTGGATGATATGATAGCCGTATTCGGTTTCGACAATGTTCGAAACGCGTTTCGGGTCGGAGAGGTTAAACGCGACATTGGCAAATTCGGGCAGCAAACTTGTCTTGCCCAGAAAACCCATCTCTCCCCCTCGGGAAGCCGATCCGGGGTCTTCGGAATACAGACGTGCCAGCGTCGAGAATTCCATCTTTCCGTTGTTGACTTGCTCGGTAAATTCGCGCAAACGCGCCTTGATGGCATCCGTTTCTTCGAACGGAATATTCGGTTCCATCGTGATAATCTGTACTTCGACGGTCGTAGGAATCATCGGCAGACTGTCTTCGGGAATATGCTGAAAATAGCGCCGTACATCCGAAGGGGTGAGCTTGATTTTTCCGACCAGCTTCTTCTGCATCTCCTGCACAATCTGCTGCTCCCGTATCATCGCCTTCCGCTCTTCCTTAATCTGCGACAACTTCTTGTTGAAGTACTCCTCCAATTTCTCCTGCCCAATCTGATTGATGACCATGTTGACCCACTGATCGACGGCACGGATTACCTGACTCTCGCTCACATCCACACTGTCGACCTTGGCCTGATTCAAATAGAGCTTCTGGATCGCAATCTGTTCCGGGATAATACAGTAAGGATCGCCGTCGAAACGCTGTCCTTCGTTCTGCATATACAGTCGCTGAGATTCTACGTCCGAAAGGAGTATGGCTTCGTCGCCCACCACCCAAACAATCTCATCGATCACATTCTTCTGTCCGTAAGCCATGCCCAAATGACAAGCCAACAAGAAGCATATCCAACCTTTTCTCATCTTACTCTGTATTTTATGGTTTCATGTTATAAAAGATGACGCTACCTTTCCGTACGGCATCCCGGTAAAGCTCTTCTTCAAAATTTCGTAGAAATTCGACTTTGCGTTTGTTAATCATCACCTCTTCGATCTGAGGTTGCGCATATTCATACGGTGCCACATTTCCCGCCAGCAGATATTCGGATATATTGAGGAAATAACAATACGTGCTGTCGGTAAACTCAAAAGCCTTGTTTGTCTTCAGAAACTGTGTCTTATTCGATATGCGGGTCGGTATTTTAGCCAGCGCCTCATCCAAGTCGACCCAATGATCGTAGAAATAATCATACATAGAAGCGTTCTGAATGCTGTACTTCTCGATATTCTCAACGGCCTCGAGTTTCTCCGACTTATACCACTTCCGTACATCCTCCAAGCCGGGCGCATCGAACGGCACCTTGATAAAAAGTCCTTTGATCAAATGCTTATCCAACGTGAATTTCTGGGTGTTCTCGTCGTAATACTGCCGCTTCTCGCTTTCCTGAATCTCGGCAGAAAGTTTGTTGTGTACCATTCCTTCGAGATAACGATGCCGGAGTAACGCCCGACGATATTCTTCGACGAGGCGATTCACTTCCGCCTCTTCTCTGCCCAAATTGTCTTCGGCAACTTCGTAAATCAAGATGTCCGTGATCCACTTTTTGATGTAGTTTTCGGCCATCAGCAAACTGTCGGCCGGCGTGCTCCCTTGCGGGATAACCTTCTCCACTTCGCTGCGAGTCAACGAAAGTCCCTCCACTTGTACCAAGATGTCGGCATCTTCCCTCGCGCCAGAAGGACGGCAGGCTCCGAGAATATATCCTCCGGCCAACACACACCAAAGATACCACATCTTCCGTTTCATCACACAGCCTCCTTTCAAGATTGCGGGATATACTTTTTCAGGTTCTTAAGCACCTTCCAATCGACTTTCACGTCATATTTAGCGTTCAGCTCTTCGATCCATTCTTTTTCGAGTCGGACCTGCTCCTCAGCCGGTTTGCTCCAAACTCGCTCGTTGCTGATCTCGAACAGCAGAATGCCGTCGCGGTACTCTTTCAACAGCTTTTGAAATTCCGGATGATCTGCGTTCAGACTTCTCCGACCCAGTTCATTGATGATGTCACGGACAAAAAGCCGGTATACTTCGTTCATAAAATCGCCCGAATACGTTTTCGTGGAGAACGGATAACGACGAAGATACTCCGCAAACTCCTTCTGCGGAAAATCCATATTATTCATGTGCATCAATACTTTGTCCATCTTGCTGGCGCGGTTGTAAAACGCTGTGTCGGTAGGGAAATAGTCATCGCACAAACGTTGCAGTTCGTCGTATGCTTCCTGATTCAGTTTATAGCCTAACTTCTTCTTTTCCCGCTCATCATAGCTGTAGAAGAGCTCGAAATTGTGTTCTCCCTGCCTCATCGTCGTATAATATGCTTTCTCCATTTCTTCGTACGGGGCTTGGGGTCTCCTGTCCAGCAACTTGATGATATGATATCCGTAACGCGTTTGAACCGGCTCCGAAATGTCGTTGACTTCTTTCAACGCAAACGCGGCTTGTTCAAATGGTTTGACCATTTCACCCAGTCCGAAATAAGGTACTGCACCACCCGTAGCATGCGTTCTTCCGTCAATGGAATAGGCAAGAACCAAATCTTCGAATTTTTCTCCGTTCTTCGCTTTTTCGTAGACTTCTTTGGCCTTTTGAGCAAAAACGAGGGTATCGAATGCTTCGCCCGATTGTTGATCGGGGCCGACTAAGATATGCGCCACACGCACTCTGCCCGGATTCGGAATCTTCCGGTCGATGCGGATAATATGATAACCTAACGGCGTACGCACGGGTCCAGAAATATCTCCGGCATTCATCCGGAACACAGCATTTTCAAATGCCTTTACCGCTTGAAGAGGATACAAATACTCTATACGTTCGTACATAACGGTATCCTTGTTACTACTTGAGGCCACAAGCTCTTTACCGACTTTGTCGAAGTCTTCACCTCCTCGGATGCGGTCGTAGGCAGCCTTGGCTTTGTGATAAACCGGAACTGTATCTTTCGATACCGCCTGATTGGGCAACGGAAAGAAGATATGTGTAACCGTAGGGATGTGTTTGCTTCGGTTATATATTTCGTGAATCGCTAATGCCTCGCCAGGCTTATCGGAAAGAAAACTGGCACGCAACTGTGATTCATAATTTGTGAGCTCTTCCTGGAAGGCTTTTGTTTGGTCTACTCCAGCCGCTTCAGCATCTGCCACCTTTAGTTTGAAGTTTTTGAACAGTGTCACATATTGCTCGAGAGACGTCTTATTCGTCAAATCAACTCCACTATCTTTCTGTGCAATAAAAAGAAATTCCGATAAGGGAATGTCTTTTCCTGCGATCGTCATCACGGTAGGGTCTTCAGCCTTTTTTTTCTGCGCAAATGTCGGCGTACATATCGCTGTGGCTAATGCGGTACAAAAAATAATCTTTTTCATTACCTTTTACTTTATGATATTGTCATGTTTTAATTGGCCATTTCCGAAAGGAATTTAATCCGAATCAGGCGAATTTCTTCTTCCGTATAGTCACTGCCCAACTCTTCGATGGCAGCTTCCAAATCATCGGTATCCGCTTCTTTAAAGTATTCGTAAATCTCATCAATATGATCTTCGTCCATCGCTTCATCGATGAAATAGTCGATATTAATCCGTGTTCCCGAATATACGATCGACTCGATTTCATCGAGCAGTTCATTAAAATCCAATCCTTTCGAGACAGCAATATCGTCAAGCGCTACCTTCCGGTCGATACTCTGAACAATCCACACTTTCATCTTCGACTTGTTCGCAACGGTACGCACGCGCATGTCTTCCGGACGTTCGATCTCGTTTTCTTCGACGTACTTTTTGATGAGCGCCACGAACTCCGCTCCATACCGCTTCGCTTTTCCGGCACCTACGCCCGGAATATTCTGCAATTCGTCTAACGTAACGGGATACGTCGTTGCCATCGCCTCCAACGACGGGTCTTGAAAGATGACGAACGGAGGCACATCCAACTGCTTCGATAATTTTTTTCGCAAATCTTTCATGATTGAGAACAAGGCCGGGTCTACGGCACTCGATCCTCCTCCGCGTAAAGGTGTTTCCGGGGTATCGTCCTCTTCGAACTCGTTATCTTTAACGATCTTAAACGAGACAGGATGCTTCATATAGCCTCTTCCTTGCGGCGTAATTTTCAGCAACCCGTAATTTTCAATATCTTTGGCAATATAACCGGCGATCTGAGCTTGACGGATTACGGCATTCCACGTTCTTTCGTCTTCATCCTGACCGGCACCGAACAATTCCAGTTCGTTTTGTTTATACGACAAAATATCCGCCGTCTCATTTCCCAGCAAAAAGCTAACCACGTAATCCGTCTTATATTTTTCTTTCAGTGAATCGACGGCTTCCAGAACGGTGAGCAATAAGTCTTTCGCTTCCATCAGCGTTTTCGGATCGAGACAATTATCGCAACAACCGCAATTTTCCTCCATATATTCTTCTCCAAAATAATGTAACAATACTTTACGACGGCATACTGCCGTTTCGGCATAAGCCGCCGTTTCAAGCAATAACTGCTTTCCGATCTCTTGTTCTACGATCGGTTTGCCTTGCAAGAATTTCTCCAACTTCTGCAGGTCTTTGTTTGCATAAAAGGCGACGCATTTCCCTTCGCCTCCGTCACGTCCGGCACGTCCCGTTTCCTGATAATATCCTTCGAGGCTCTTCGGGATATCGTAGTGTATTACATAGCGCACATCGGGCTTATCAATGCCCATACCGAAAGCAATCGTGGCCACGATCACATCGGTTTCTTCCATCAGGAAAGCATCTTGATTGGCCGAACGTTGCAGCGAATCCATGCCCGCATGATAAGGCAGGGCTTTGATCCCGTTCGCACACAAGATATCGGCAAATTCTTCTACTTTTTTACGGCTCAGACAGTAGATAATACCGGACTTGCCTTCGTTCGCCTTGATGTATTTGATGATTTCGCGATCGATATCCTTCCCTTTCGGACGTACTTCGTAGTACAGATTGGCCCGGTTAAATGAGGATTTGAACACTTTCGCCTCCGTCATCCCGAGGTTTTTCTGAATATCGTGCTGCACTTTCGGAGTAGCCGTAGCTGTCAGTGCAATCAAAGGACGTTTTCCGATCTCATTGATAATGGGACGGATCCGACGGTATTCCGGGCGAAAATCATGTCCCCATTCCGAAATACAATGTGCTTCGTCTACTGCGTAGAACGATATGTTAACTTGACGCAGAAATCCGATATTTTCTTCCTTGGTCAGCGACTCCGGGGCTACATAGAGTAACTTCGTCTTGCCGGACAGGATATCCTGTTTGACCTGTTCAATAGCTGCACGGTTCAACGACGAATTGATAAAATGGGCTACGCCGTCTTCCTCGCTGAAGTTGCGCATGGCATCCACCTGATTCTTCATCAGAGCGATCAGAGGCGAGATAACCAAAGCCGTTCCTTCCATAATCAGCGACGGCAACTGATAGCAAAGCGATTTCCCACCACCGGTCGGCATCAGCACGAATGTATCTTTTCCGGCTAGTACATTTTCGATAATTTCTTTCTGGTTGCCTTTGAACGAAGAAAAGCCGAAATGAAATTGCAACGCCTCCGTTATATCAACACCGGCAAGATTTTTCTTCGTCCGAGCCGTAGACGTTTTTTTTGTAGTTCGCACGGCCGCTTCGCCCGACACCTTTTGGTCCGACTTACCTGCCGACGTCTTCTTCGCTACAGGTTTACTTTTCTCTGCCGACGTTTTTGTCTTTTTCATTTTCGGTTCGTCTTCCGTGATATCTTTTTTCTTTGCCATATTTATCAGTACAATATTCCTATAGCTTTATGCCCTTTGCAAACGGCTGACATCTGTCTTCTCGAACTGCTCTTTCGCATAATTCAAAGAGACAGTCAGTTTCTTCTTGTTTTGGGAAGGCATTTGGTACATGGCATCCATCATGATCGCTTCCACGATGGAACGCAGACCGCGTGCTCCCAGTTTAAATTCAATGGCTTTATCTACCACATATTCATAGACCGCTTCATCAAAGGAAAGTTTGATGCCGTCCATTTCGAACAGTTTAACATACTGCTTGATGATAGAGTTCTTCGGCTCGGTCAAAATCTGTCGCAGAGCCGACCGGTCTAAAGGTTCCAAATACGTCAGAATCGGCAGACGGCCGATAATCTCCGGAATCATGCCGAACGATTTCAAGTCGGTTGGGGTGATGTATTGCATCAGATTGTTCCGGTCTACGACAGCCGTTTCTCTGCTGGCTGCGTAGCCAACCACACGTGTATTGAGCCGCTGTGCGATCTTTTTTTCGATACCGTCGAAAGCTCCTCCGCAAATAAACAGGATATTACGGGTGTCTACGGCAATCATGCGCTGTTCGGGATGCTTACGTCCTCCCTGCGGCGGAACATTTACGATCGATCCTTCCAGTAGTTTCAGCAAACCTTGCTGTACCCCTTCGCCGCTGACATCGCGTGTAATCGACGGGTTGTCGCTCTTGCGGGCAATCTTGTCGATTTCGTCGATAAAGACAATGCCGCGTTGAGCGGTCTCTACATCATAATCGGCCGCCTGCAATAGGCGTGTCAGAATACTTTCGATATCTTCTCCCACATAACCGGCTTCGGTAAGAACGGTAGCATCGACTATGCAGAACGGCACATGCAACTTGCGCGCGATGGTGCGTGCGAGCAACGTTTTCCCCGTCCCCGTCGCGCCTACCATGATGATGTTCGATTTTTCGATCTCCACATCATCCGGCGTCACTTTCTGCATCAGTCGCTTGTAATGGTTATAGACAGCCACCGAAAGATAACGTTTGGCCGCGTCCTGACCGATTACATACTGATCGAGAAACGCTTTCAACTCCTGCGGTTTAGGCACATCCTCTCCTTTTGGCATAAACCCTTGACTTTTCGGTTTTGCTTCACGCACGATGTCGTAGGCCTGCATGACACAGTCGTCACAGATCGCCCCGGTCAGACCGGTAATCAGCAACGTTGCGTCTTTACGGCTTTTCCCACAGAAAGAACAAGAGCCGTCTATTGTCTTTGCCATATTGTTTTTACCGTTGTTTATTTACGCTTCATAATTTCGTCGACCATGCCGTACTCCTGCGCTTCCTGCGCGTTCATCCAGTAATCACGGTCGCTGTCGCGGGAAATCACGTCGTACGGTTTACCCGAATGTTCGGAGATGATGCGATAGAGCTCATCTTTCACCCTCAAGACTTCGCGAACGGCGATCTCCATGTCCGAAGCCTGCCCCTGCACGCCACTGAGAGGCTGATGAATCAGCACCCGCGAGTGCGGCAAACAGTAGCGTTTTCCTTTCGCGCCGGCAACGAGCAAGACCGAAGCCATCGATGCGGCAATCCCGGTACAGATCGTTGTTACCTGACTGCCGATAAACTGCATCGTATCGTAGATCCCCAGTCCGGCATAAACCGATCCGCCGGGAGAGTTGATATAAATCGAAATATCTTTGCCCGGATCGCTCGAGTCCAGATAAAGCAACTGAGCTTGTATAACATTGGCCGTATAATCGTCGATCTGTGTACCCAGAAAAATGATGCGGTCCATCATCAGACGTGAGAAAACATCCATCTGAGCAACGTTCAACTGACGCTCTTCGATGATGGTAGGGGAGATATAGCTGCTCGAGATATTCATGTAGCTCTCAAGCGCCGTAGTACTCATCCCCAGATGCTTTGTCGCATATTTTTTAAATTCGTTTCCCATTCGTGTCCTTTTCTATATTTATTTCTATTTTTCTGCCAGCACTTTTTCAAATTCGTCGAGCGAGATGGTTTTCGTCTCTACCTTCACCTGCTCTTTGAGCCATTCCGCAAGTTTCTCGTCGATCACACGGTCCACCAGATTTCTTACGGTTTCTTCTTTCTTCATCATATCTTTGGCATAATTCTCAAGCACATCATCGGGTACGGAAAGCATGCCGTACTGTGCGAACTGCGCCTGAGCCACCCGCTTGGCAAGCGTCTCGATATCGGCCTCTTCCACTTTAATATCATGAGCGCGCACGAGTTGCTC
Source organism: Tannerella sp. (assembly GCF_030528505.1). Taxonomy (GTDB): domain Bacteria; phylum Bacteroidota; class Bacteroidia; order Bacteroidales; family Tannerellaceae; genus Tannerella. Next base: position 16,542 of record NZ_JAUMYS010000037.1, on the reverse strand, counting down.
TTTTGCTAGATGCGCTTTCAAATCGTCCACCACATGCGGATAATCCTTCTCTACCATCTCCGGCGTATTCTTCTCGTCCGACTTTAGTAACCAGCGCTTCAGGATATCGTCGGCAAAAGATACATCGGCCGTTTTCTTCAGCATTAAAGCACGTACATCGGCAAAGAACTTATAATCGCTCTGCGGACGGAACTGCTCTTTCAACGACTCTTTCACCCGATCACGAAACTCGGCTTCACTTTTCACAACACCTTCACCGAAAATCTTGTCGAACAACTCCTGATTCAGGTCGGAAGGTTTATGGCGTGTGATTTCTTTGATCTCGAAACGGAAATCGCGGGTAATACCCGACACTTCTTCCTTCTTCACTTTGAGGAAAGATGCGATCTCTGCTTCGGCTCCTTCGTACGCTTTGTTCGGATTGAAAACGACCTTGTCGTTCAGTTTGGCGCCAAGGAATTTGTTACGTTCTTCTTCGTGTTTGATGTATTTAGGCATCAGCATGGCATCTTCGACCCAAATACCGCCGGGCAACTGCTCGTCACCCTCCATCTCTACTACCGAGCCTTTTACAAGGTCTGTTTCCTCAACGTCCTCGACATTATCATACGAGCCGAAACTTCTCCGGTACGAGTCAACTTGTTTATCTATCAAAGCATCGTCCACCTCTACCTCATACCGTGTTAACTTATCGCGTTTCGTCAATTTGATATCGAGCGTAGGCGCCAGTGCGATATCGAACCGGAACTCAAAACTTTCCTGCGTCTCGAAGTCAATCGTCGGATGATCGGTACACGGCACAGGCTGTCCGAGAATGGCTATATTATTCTCTCGAATGTAATTAAACAGACTCTCTGAAGCGATCCGGTTAATCTCTTCGGCCAACACGTATTTACCATACATTTTTTTGATCATACCCAATGGGACCATCCCCTTCCGGAAACCCGGCATATTGGCTTTCTGACGATACTGACGCAGACTCTTCTCGACCTGCGCTTCGTAATCATTCTTTTCTATCGCTACTGTTACAACACCGCTGACGGAGTCGTTGCTTTTTAATGAAACATTCATTCCGTTCTGTTTAATATTTAACCTTTTAAATCTGTTTTTTCTTTTATGCAGGGTGCAAAATTAGACTTATAATTTTAATCTCGCAAATATAAAACATGCAATAAACAATAATTTTCGCTATAAAAGACTTGTTTATTCCGATTTTATCTGTTTCTTTGCGGCGTGGAAGGAGTGATTATACTTTCGAACGTACATAACAATCGGTTTTTATCTCTGTCAGTTACTGATGATTTATTTTTCATTGTTTTGAACTTCCGGTTTTCTTACACTTTTCATTAGTAACGACGAGTATTTTTAATTTTATATTTATGAACATTTACATTGGAAACCTGAACTATCGTGTTCGGGAGAATGAGTTACAACAACGATTGGAAGAGTACGGGGCGGTAGATTCCGTCAAAGTAATCAAAGACCGCGAGACCGGCCGGTCGAAAGGCTATGCTTTTGCCGAAATGCCGAACGCAGCGGAGGCACATCGTGCCATCTCGGAGATGAACGAGACGGAGTTCGAAGGCCGTCAGATGATTATCAAAGAAGCGCTTCCGAGAAACTAAGGAAGGGCTCCTCTTTGTAACGAGTGAAAGGATAACTTCCGTCGGTCGTCGAAAAGACGGCCCGGAAGTTATTTTTTTATACTTTTGTCTTGATGAAAGGGATGTTTGCCGATCGAGGGGATGGATTTCAGGCCGTTGTGTTGCTCATCACGATGGTGAGCGGATATCTGCTTGCCTCGTCGTTTCATGCAGCCATACTCTTGATAACAGGAGAAGAGAATAAAATGCATCTGCCACCGGGTATGCTGTTAGGAATACAGTTCGTAGCCTCCGTCAGCGTTTTCTTGACGCCGGCAGTCCTTACGGCCTTTCTTTGCAGCGATGAACCTCGTCGCTTTCTGCACATACAATCTCTTCCGAATATACGCATCTGGTTCCTGGTCGGCGGTATGACCCTGCTCCTTATCCCGTTCGTTTCGCTCATCAGCATGCTGAACGCGCAGATGGAGCTGCCTGATGCGCTAACGCCCATCGAAAGGCGTATGCGCGAGACGCAGCAAGCAGCCGACGCGCTCGTGCGACAGATGCTTTCCGGCTCCGGCACATTACTGCCTTTTAGTCTGCTGGTGATGGCCGTAGGAGCCAGCATCACGGAGGAGTTCTTCTTCCGTGGGACACTCTTTTCCCTCCTGCGAAAGAAAATCCGCAACCCCCATGCCGTTATCTGGATTGTAGCCGCACTATTCAGCACCCTCCATTTCCAGTTCTACGGGTTTCTGCCACGCATGCTCTTGGGCGCCTTCCTTGGCTATCTAGTCTACTGGTGTCGTAGCATCTGGATGCCGATCTTCGCTCATTGCATAAACAACGCGTGCGCCATCATCAGCATATCGAGCGGCGCAAGGTCGGAACATGCTCTTACGACCGATGCTTCGCCGGAGAAACTTCGGATGTTGACCATTGGCTCTATCGTAGGGCTTACTTTGTTCGCCCTCTTGACGGTACGTATGAAACGTTTGCTCCGAAAGCAGAAAGAAGCGTAATCTTCCTATGGCTTTCCCCCATGCCGTCCTCCATGTCCGTGTCCTCGCTCCTGCATAAATTCACGCATAAATCGGGCTTCTGCTTCCTGATACTTGTATAGCTTTTCCACCGATAGTATCTGCTTGAATTTCTCGTGGTATTCTTTTTCCAGCTCGGCCTCTTTCAACCGTGTTTCGGTTGTGCAATCGACCAGCTTCTGCTGTTCTTCTTCCGTCAATCCTCCTTTCGAACGGCTCTTGCGTGCTAATCTTCGACAATCCCGTCCAATCTCGAACTTCTTTCGCTGCATTTCATTCTCGATCGGGATGAAAGCCGCAGCCTCATCGGCTGTCAAACCGGCTGATGCCATAATATACGCATTTCGTTTGGCCATAAAAGTCTCACGGTCGAATTTTCCTTTGTCTTCCTGTGCTGTAGCCGTAGAAAAAACACTTGCTACAGCCACCATCATCAATATAAAAAGTGTACGCTTTCTCATATGCTCATTCTATCTCTTCGATTTCTTCTAAAAACAGTTCGTCCGCATATTGTGCCTCCAAGTATTCCAAAAACTCTTGATCCTCCTCGGAGATCGCATTCAACGAGGCTTCGGGCACTTCCGTTTTCACAAGCAACGGCTCGGCCGTATGGTCTTTCTGCACGCGCTTTCCCGATATTCCTTTGAAGATTAGGAGCAGTCCGATAAAACTTGCCGCCAAATAAAGCCATGGACGCATCTTATCAGCCATCGAGACGATTTTGGTCTCTTTCTGCTGGGGACGCTCCGGTAGACGGCTCATAATCTGATCCGTCAACCCTTCCATATACCCATCAGGCACACGGAACGGATTTTTCTTCATATTCTCATCCTCTATATGGAATTGCTGTATCTTCATAACCGTCTAATCAGGGGTTGCGTATGTTTTGACATGTTAAAATTGAGAAGGTTTAACCGTCTTTTGTTAAAAATGCTTCGATTTTTTTGACTGCGTGATGGTAAGAGGCTTTTAAGGCCCCAACCGACGTGCCAAGCACCTCGGACATTTCCTCGTATTTCATGTCTGTGCCGTACTTCATCGTGAAGACGAGCCGCTGCTTTTCGGGGAGCCTGAGAATCGCCTCCTGAAATTTAAGTTCCAATTCATCCCCATCGAAATAGTCATCGCTTTTCAGGGTTTCCAGTAAGAAGACATCCGTATCATCGAGCGAAACGCTACGGCTGGCTCGCTGCCGGTTCAGGAAGGTAAGGCATTCGTTCGTGGCAATCTTATACAGCCACGTTGAAATCTTGGCTTCGCCCCGAAAATAATCGAGGTTCGACCATGCTTTCAGGAAGGTGTTTTGTAGAATATCATTGGCGTCTTCGTGCGAAAGCACCATCTTACGGATTTGCCAATATAATTTTTCGCCGTATGCTTCAACCACCTCGGCAAACGCATCCCGCTGGGTCTCCGGATTACGAAGACGTTTCGTTACCTCTTCTTCCTTATACAGTCGGATCGACATCTTTTTCACGGCGTAAAGATACATATTTTCGTTCGTACAAGATGGCTTAACACAACTCGATTCGTTAAGAATTGATAATTCCACAAGCAGATAATCAGGGTTTCCGTATCTTTGCCCCGCATTTTTTAACATTAAATAATTCATATGAGAGCAAAAAAACGATTGAATGATCAACATGCTTTCCGTTTCAAACGATTTGTGCGGAAGGCGTACAGTGCATTTAACAGTATGCACAAGGTAGTAAACATCGGGGTGCTGACAAGCAGTATGCTGGCTTTTGCCCATCTGTCGCCCGTATCGGCACAGCAAGGAGCAGGTGCAATAGCCGAGAAGATGCCCGAAGAAGAACTGGATGAGGTTACGGTGACGGCCTCACGTATCGAGACACCCCTTTCACAGTCGGCACGGTTGGTAACGGTCATCACGAAAGTGCAGATCGAACAGGCACCTGTCCAAAGTCTACAGGAACTACTGGCCTACGCTGCCCACATCGACGTGATTCAACGAGGCGGGCACGGTGTTCAGGCCGACATCTCCATTCGCGGCGGATCAGCCGATCAGACCGCCATCCTACTAAACGGCATCAACCTGACCAATCCACACACCGGACATTACAACCTCGACCTTCCGGTCAATCTCTCCGACATCGAACGTATTGAAATCATCCACGGCCCTTCGGCACTGATTTACGGCTCAGGCGCTTTTTCCGGAGGGATCAATATCATCACCAAAAAAGAAATCGACGCACGCGTATATGCCAATGCGGAGGCAGGGATGCATAACCTGTGGCGAGGCGATGTACGCGGAGCAACCCAGATCGGGCGGACGAAAAACAGCCTCTCGGCAGGCTACCAGTCGTCCGACGGATATATTCCTCACAGCGACTACCGGATGTATAACCTGCTTTGGCAGACACGCTGGAATGCACGCGAAAATGCATATCTGGACATGCAACTGGGATACAACAACAAACACTATGGCGCCAATACGTTTTATTCGGCCAAATTCCCGAATCAGTACGAACGGACAAGCGCTTACATGGCCACGCTGAAAGGTTCTTTCGGGCAGACGCTACGCGTAATCCCCATCCTCTACTGGAGCCGTCACTACGACCAGTTCGACTTGATTAAAGACACTCCTAAAGGACGTAATTTCCATCGTGGTGACACGTATGGAGCTAACCTGATTTTTCAATATACTTCGTGCATCGGTACGACGACATTGGGAGGTGAAGTGCGCCGCGAAGACATCGTCAGCAGTAAGTTGGGTCAGCCACGTGTTCATCCGGAAGGAGATTACACGAAGTATGACGATCGCACGACGAGCAGCGTAACACTCGAGCACACGTATGCGACGAGTCGTTTCTCGCTTTCGGCCGGTGCACTGATGAACTACAACACGTTGACGGATGCCGTCCGTTTCTATCCGTCGGTCAGTGCGGCATACCGTCCGGCAGAAGGGCTGAAGATTGCCACGACATGGAGCCAGTCAACCCGCATGCCGACCTTTACCGATTTGTATTATACGCAGGAGACGCATCATGCCAATGAACACTTGAAACCTGAACGATCGGAGTCGGTCGACTTGGGAGTGACGTACGACCGTCCGCTCGTAAGCGCTTACGTAAAAGGCTTCCTGATGTGGGGACGCGATATGATTGACTGGGTGCGGACATCGGGCGACGCGAAATGGGCGTCATGGAACCTGACGGAGGTCGATAAGCAGGGCATGGAAGTAGGTGCCACATTACGACCGGGATACCAATGGCCGGCACTCGGACATTCGGAACTTTCGATCAGCTATGCACGTATGAATCAGACTGCTGATTCGAAAGGACTGGAATCGAAATATCTGCTGAACTATTTGCGCGACAAGCTGACGGTGCAACTGCGGCATCCGATATTCCGGAATTTTTCGGCCGCATGGCATTTCCGGCTTCAAAAACGAATGGGAAGCTACCGCCGGTTTGAGGGGGGCGCCGATGCGGGACTACATCCCTATCCGGCTTTCTCGGTACTCGACCTGAAGCTCAACTATAAACTTCGGAACGTCGACCTGCATGTGAGTCTGAACAATCTTTACGATACGCAGTACTACGACGTGGGTAATGTGCCTCAGGCCGGCTTTTGGCTGATGGGAGGCGTAACGTACCGGTTGAAGTAAAAGTCCAAACAGCCACCCTTTGCATCAGATGATGGAGGGTAGCTGTTTCTATCATTTAATCCTGTTTATCAGCCCATCAACAGCGACATGCTGAAAGAAGAGGGCTTCACAAAACCTGCGAATGGACATTATCCCCGACTCCCGCACGGTTACGCTTTCGTTCACGCTTCGTTTGGGAGATTTCAAATCTTCGGAAAGACGTATCGATTCGTCAAGATCCGGAACGCAGTGACACTCTTCAAAACAGTCCTACCCTCTGTTTATTCGGAAATCCCTATCTTTGTCTTTCGAATAGTTGACAGTTTGCAATAAACGTGACGATCGGCGAGCGTAACATCATGTATCTTCCGGGAGTAGGTCCGAAACGTGCCGAACTCCTGAAGAAAGAGGTCGACGTGGTCTCTTTCGAAGACTTGTTGTATTATTTTCCTTACAAGCATATTGACCGTAGCCGGTTCTACCGGGTCAGCGAGATCACAGGCGATATGCCTTACATCCAACTCAAAGGACGCATCGTCTTTTTCGATACAGTCGGCGAAGGGCGCAAAAAACGACTAATCGGTAAATTCACGGACGACACCGGCACCATCGATCTGGTCTGGTTTCAGGGGCTTAAATATATCACCGACAAGTACCTGCCGGGAACAGAATACATCGTTTTCGGCAGACCGAAAGCGTTTGGCCATTCGGTGAGTATCTCTCATCCCGAGATCGATCCGGTGGAAAACGCGCCACAGGTGGCCAGCGGACTGACCCCTCTTTACCATACAACCGAGCTGATGAAAAAAGCGTTTCTTCACTCGCGAGCCATCCAAGATCTGCAATATACGTTGCTCTCGACGCTCGACTGGCAGATTCCGGAAACGTTGCCCGAATCTATGGTGACACATTTTCAGATGATGTCTGTATCGGAAGCCATCAAAAATATCCATTTCCCTGAATCGGCACAAAAATTGCAGGCGGCGCAGCAACGTCTTAAATTTGATGAACTCTTTTACATTCAGCTCAATATCCTGCGCACAGCAAGCCTTCGGCGAAACAAGCTCAGAGGGGTTGCCTTTCGGAGGGTGGGCGATGCCTTTCACACGTTTTACCGCGATTACCTGCCGTTCCGACTGACCGGTGCACAGCAGCGTGTTTTGCGTGAGATCCATACCGATATGAAGAGCGGGCAACAGATGAACCGGCTGTTGCAGGGTGACGTAGGCAGCGGCAAAACGCTCGTTGCGCTGATGACGATGCTGCTTGCCGTCGACAATGGTTATCAGGCATGCATGATGGCTCCTACGGAGATTCTTGCGAACCAGCATTGGGTTACGGTAAGAGATTTTCTGAAAGACATGCAGGTGCGTGTCGAGTTGCTTACCGGTTCGACAACGAAGAAACAGCGCAGCACGTTACTTCCGGCCGTTGCTTCGGGCGAGGTCGATATCCTGATCGGCACGCATGCCCTCATTGAAGAAACGGTCGTTTTCAAAGCTCTCGGCATGGCGGTAATTGACGAGCAGCATCGTTTCGGCGTGGCACAACGCTCGAAGCTGTGGGTAAAGAATCAATTTGTTCCTCATGTGCTTATCATGACAGCTACGCCCATCCCGCGCACCTTGGCCATGACGCTCTACGGCGATCTGGATGTCTCTGTCATCGACGAGTTGCCGCCCGGCCGCAAACCCATAAAAACCGTCCATCGTTACGATACGAAAAAAGCGGAGGTATATGAATTTCTGCGGAGCGAAATCCGCAAGGGACTGCAGGTTTACGTGGTCTATCCGCTTATCGAAGAAAGCGAGAACCTCGATTACAAAAATCTCGAAGAAGGCTTCGAGACATTCAAAAAAGTATTTCCCGAATACCGGGTGTGCATGGTTCACGGCCGAATGAAAGCGAAAGAGAAAGATGCCGAGATGCAGCGCTTCGTGCGCGGAGAGGCACAGATACTTGTGGCAACGACCGTTATTGAAGTCGGTGTCAATGTCCCGAACGCTTCGGTGATGGTCATCGAGAGTGCCGAACGTTTCGGTCTTTCTCAACTTCACCAGTTACGCGGACGCGTGGGGCGTGGAGCAGAACAGTCTTATTGCATCCTGATTTCGTCGTATAAGCTGAGTAACGAGACACGCAAGCGACTCGAAATCATGGTTCGAACAAATAACGGTTTCGAGATTGCGGAGGAAGACCTCAAACTACGTGGCGCGGGCGACCTTGAAGGGACGCAACAAAGCGGCGACGGCTTGTTTCTGAAAATCGCCAACCTCGCCCACGACGGAGAAATCCTCCAACGCGCGCGTCGGACGGCGCAAAAAATACTCGACAACGACCCCGACCTGACCCAACCCGAACACAAGCTGCTCCGCGATCGGCTCAGTTCGCTTTTCCGTCGGAAGATGAACTGGGGGCTAATCTCTTAACCTGGCATTTTTGATAAAACACGAAACACGCTATTGCTCAGTCGAGCCATAGCTCAGGATCGAGCTTATGCTTTTCTTTCCATAACTGAAAGTGGAGTACGGTCTCATTATTGTTCTCCGTATCCGTATAAATTTTTCCGATACTCTGACGGGTTGTCACGTTGTCACCGGCTTTTACATAGACATGACTCAAGTTGCTGTAAACGGTCAGATAGTTGCCATGTCGCACGATGACACTGTTGTTATAGCCCGGAACGACGAAGACGCGTGTCACCACGCCATCAAAGACGGCACGAGCCTCTGTTCCGCTCGTCGTCTGGATATCGATGCCGTTGTTATTCGTACGTACATGCTTGAGATCCTGATGCTGGTGTTCTCCGAAAGTGGAGATGATGCGATATTTCCCGTTGAGGGGGAAAGGTAGTCGACCGCGGTTCGAGGCAAAATCGGCCGAAAGTTTCTGTTCTGCTTTCGTCATCGCATATCCGCCGCTACTTTCGGCTTTCCGTTTTCCATTCGATGCTTTGCCCGATTTTTTTACTTCTTCGGCAATCAGTTTCTCGATTTGTCGATTCAACGCTTCGGCCTGGCGTCGCTTTTGTGCCAACTTTTGCCGCAGGTCTCTCTCTTTTTTGTTAAGCTGCTGTACTTCCGCTTTCTGTTCCGACTCCTCCTGTTGTAGTTTCCGGCTTTCCTCCTCGCGAGCATCGAGCAGGGCCACTTTGTCCGTACGTGTCTGCTCCAGTTCTTCCCGTTTTTTATCCAGCTCTTCCTGTTTTCTGACAATCAGTAACGCCTGCATTTTCTGCCACGACGCATATTCGCGCAAATAGCGCATCCGGCGGAACGATTGGGCGAAGTTATCAGCAGAGAGTACGAAGAGCAACCGGTGTTGCGATGCGCGGCGCGTATACAGATTCCGCACCAGTTGGGTATATCGTTCTTTCCGATCATTCAAATCTCTCTCCAATACGGTCAATTCACGCGTAGCATCAGCGAGCTGATTGTCGAGTACAGCGATCTCCTGATTGAGGAGACTGATCACTTTTTTCCGTGCGATCACCTGCTGCGATATCAGGTGCAGGCGGTTGAGCGATGTCTGAGCTGAGGCACGCGCTTCGTTAAGCAACAGAGTTGTCTGTTCAATTTCGCGAAGTGCCGCTTTCCGCTGCGCTTCGAGCTGCCTGAGCGTATGTGTCTGTGCGGTTACACGAGCCGCGCAAAGCAGCATGGCAAGGTAACCGACATACAAAACATATCGTATCAGGCGTATGCGTTTCATTGAGACAGAGCCTTGAGAATTTGTTCCGGAGTTACTCGTTCATACCCTTCGGGAATGATAAATTTCAGGTCGACAGGCGTGTTAATTTCGACTTTATTAAATCGTATCGATAACTTATGATCACGCAAGGACGCGAGCATCTCCATCGGGAAAAGTCGCCCTTCGACGGTACGGAAATTCGTATAATCCCACATGAGGGTATGCTTGTCGGCATCCGTGATTTCGGTCGTACGAAGTTTGGCCTCGTTATCGGCTAAGAAACGGTACTGTATACCGGTTGCATCAGACGTTTGAAGACGATAGCCGGCGGGTATCCGCTCCCAGCCGAAGCGGCCACGGTCGTTTAAGGTGACAGCCTGTTCACCAGGCAAAAAGAGGCGGTTGGTGAGGAGCGCCTGCAAGTTTCCGAAGGTAAAGTCGAGATGTTTGCGGGCTTTCAGGTCGGCGATGGATTCGGCAAAGTAGCGCTTGTTCATTCGGTCGATCGCCTTGACACTGTCCCGGCTCACTTCGAGTCGGAACATCTCAATACCGAGGAAGGGTTGAACAGAGATTTGCAGTCGGTCGTCTTGACGCAGTTTGAGTTGCGCACGCGAACCAACTTCTTTTCCCGAAGCGGGGGTGAACTCGAATTGTATTTTAGCCGAAAGCGTATGGTAGCGAAGCGACTGCTCGTCGAGCGTACGAAAAAATTCCGTTTCGGCTTTCAGTGCGGGATCCGTTTCACCTGTAAACTCTTTCACCGTCCGACATCCTGAAGGTAGCATACTCAGGACGATGCACACATACATCCATAACGATCTAAGTGATATTTTTTTATTCTTCATTCGGGTCTTCAATATATATTTCTTCTGCTATTTTGCGTTTCAATATTTCCGTGTCTTTGCCCAACTCTTTCGCCTTCTTCCATTGCTCCAATGCTTTTTCCTTATCGCCCATCATATAGAGGATGTCGCCATAATGATCGACGAGTTCGGAACTGTTCGTCGTATCTTTTTCGAGCGCACTGCGGATGTAAATATGCGCGAGCGTATAGTTCCCTTTCATAAAGAAGACCCACGCATACGTATCGAGATACGTCGGGTTATTCGGCTCCAGTTTGATACATTGGGCGCTCATCCGTTCGGCCTTATCCAAGTCTCGTTTACGAAGCGTCAGGAAATAGCTGTAGTTGTTTAGCACGGGTACATTCTTATCGTTGTATTTCAGCGCTTCTTCATAAGCGCTGAAAGCCTCTTCCACCTGTTTCATCTGATAATAGATGTCACCGATTTGACCGTAAAAGTCGGAGCGCAGCGGTCGATTTTCTTCGGGTATCTTGGCCAGCCCTTCCTGATAGGTCTCAAGTGCCTTCTGATAATCCTTCTGCTGGTAATATGCGATACCGAGGTAGAAATAGTATCCCGGCGCTTCGGGAAAAAGTTCCTGACATTTCCGGCAGATGCGGATGGCTTCGTCGATATTTTCGGCACGGAAGGTTAAATTAAGGAGTTGCTGCCAGGCCGATTCATTGTCGGGCTCCATTTCGGTAACCAGCCGGTATTGGAATTGTGCCTCATCCGTTTTGCCTTGCATCGCCAGCAGACTGCCGTAGTGAAGTTTTAGTTCCGTATCTTCGGGGTGTTGCTCGAGCAAGGTCTGAAAAAGTGCGTTGGCCGATTCGGTACCGTTCCGTGACTGTTGCAGTTGACCGATATAACGTGCCAGAATCCCCATCTTTGTACTTACGTCAAGATCTTTATTTACCAAAGCGGTACGTATCTGCGCCTCGGCAGCCTCATGATCCCCCACCTGCTCGTAATAGTTAGCCATCGAAACCGTATAATATGGGTTCGATGGGTCGATACCGTGCGCCTTTTGGTAATATTCGTATGCTTTTACCGTATCGTTCTGCTGGAGGTAGAGGTCGCCGATCAGGATCGGATATCGCGCATCCGAAGGATATTTGTCGGCCAGTTTTTTCAGTTCGCCGAACGCTTTTTCCGGTTCTTCAATCTGCATGTACAGCTTGTATTTCTGCGTCGAGAGCGCTTCATTCATCCCGACGGCATTCTCCAGATCATTAAATCGGTCGATGGCCTCGCCGATCTCGCCAGCCTGTGTCAGCGCCTCGGCGAGATAATAATTCAGCTCTACTTTACCGGGGTAGGTCTTTACAAGTTCGCGATAAATCTCGGCCGCTTCGCCATACATGCCGATGTTGAGCGAGAGGGAAGCAAGCGCTAATTTATAATGGAAGTTGGAAGGAGCATACGCGACTGCTTTCCGCAGAAAAACGGCGGCTTTCTCAGGCTGATTGAGCTGCAGGTAGAAAGCCGAGAGTTCGTAGAGAGGTGCGGCTGCCGTAGAATCCGTTTGGAGGCAGTGATAAAACATTTCGTACGCAGCGTCATATTTTCCTTCGTTCTTCAGTTTCACCCCTTCGTAGAAAAAGTAATCGACCTTGCGCTGTATGGCTGCGGGCGATGACGTCTTACGGGGTTGGGCATGGGGCGCGGCCGAGAGTATACCCGCATACAACAGCAGGATGCTCCATAAAACGACAGGCCTGTATTTCGCGCCTATCAACCCCATTCCATGCAAGATGTTTCTTTTTTTATTCAAGAGATACCCCTCCTTTACTTTATTTCCTTCCCGTATGTCCGAACCCTCCGGCGCCTCGTTCCGTTTCGTCGAGTATTTCTTCGAGTTTCCATGTCACATGTGCATGAGGGGCAATGACCATCTGGCAGATTCGCTCGCCATCGTTTATCGTAAACGGTTCGTTCGAGAGGTTGACCAGGATAACGCCGATCTCGCCGCGATAATCGGCATCGATCGTGCCCGGCGTGTTGAGCAGCGTGATCCCGTGCTTAAGCGCCAGTCCGCTGCGCGGACGTATTTGCGCCTCGTAACCTTCGGGCAACGCAATAAATAAACCTGTAGGAATCAGTCTGCGCTCAAGCGGACGAAGCACAATCGGCTCCGGCAAGTTCGCACGCACATCCATCCCTGCCGAAAGAGGGGTTGCATACTGCGGCAACGGATGGTGAGAAGTATTGACAATTTTGACTTTCATGCTTTCTGTTCTGTTTGCCGGGCAAAGGTAGAAAAATTTGTTGAGTTGTCGTTTGATAATTGTTAATGAGAACGTAAAAAACGAAAAAGCCTTCCCAGTCCGAAAAGGCTTTCTTTCGAATATCCGGCTGCGTCTTACGGAAAGAATAGAGCATCCCTTCGGGGCTTACAAGAACAGAAAGCCCGAACGAATGCTTCGCTCCTGACCTTTTCTGTTTTAAATCTTCCGATAAACCTGATCGAACGGCACACGAAAACGTTCGCCCCAGACACCTTCGGGCAACCGCACGCCGCATGAAATGATCATATTGATCTCCGTGCCGCGTGGCAGCTTCAGAATACGTTTTACCATACGACTGTCGAAACCTTCCATCGGACACGTATCGTATCCGGCATCCGACATGGCAAGCATAAACGTCTGTGCCACGAGACCGCACGATTTATGCACCACCACACGTATATCGCCTTCCGAAACCTGACGCACCATAGGACGGAAAAGCCCAAAGCACCATGCCAATACTTTGCGTAATGCTCCGAGCAGTCCGAAGCATCGGGCATAGAGGAACGGCATGATCCGCGTATAATACAACTCCCATCGTTTAATACGTTTTGCTTGACGAGGTGACGGACTATTGCGTGCGACATTTCCACGTTCGAACGTGAGCGCCTCTTGGGCGCGTTGCCGGTATAAATCCTGTCGTGTGACGAAGACGACCATCTGCTTCGCGGAGCTCGCCGCCAACTGTCCGAGGCAAGCCTGCGAGAGTTTTCGCAGCGTCTCCGGGTCGGTTACGTGATATGCCTCCCACAATTGCATGTTACTGCTCGTCGGGGCAAGCGTGGCCAGCAGAATACAGCGTCTGACTGTTTCGGGATCAATCTCTTTCGCCGGATCGTACTTACGTACCGAACGGCGATGGACAAGTATTTCTTCGAATGTCATCTGTTTTGCGTTTTGATATCGTTTTAAAAAAAAATAAGAATGCCGCGCACTTTGGGAAAAGAGGGTACGGCCATTTATCGTACAACCATTGACGAGGGATAATTGTTCTCGTCACGCAGAGAAAACGATGCCTTACAAGCAATTTTTATGCCGATCTGAAATTAATTATGTATTTTTGAACTTTAAATTGTTTTGGTTTACGTATGCAGACTCTCTTTCCGAATCCTCCTTTTTCGCTGGGTATCGACTCCGATACGCAAGAGAAGATCATTGTTTCTGTGATCATTATCTTGTTGGTGTGGCTCGTACGGCTTATCATCCTGAGGCTGGTGTGGAAGACCACGAACAATCACAAGAGTCGTTATTTATGGAAACGAATCATGTCGTTCGTGGCTCCGACGACAGTGATTATTCTGATCGGGATGGTCTGGGTTAACGCTTTTCATCACGTAGGTACGTTCCTGGGATTACTCTCGGCCGGGATCGCCATTGCACTCAAGGATTTGTTGGAAAATATGGCGGGATGGCTCTTTATCATGATACGCAAACCGTTCACGGTAGGCGATCGTGTGCAAATCGGCGAAGACAAAGGAGACATCATCGACATACGGCTCTTTCAATTCACGATTCTCGAAGTCGGTAACCGTATCGATGCCGAACAAAGCACGGGACGCATCATCCATATCCCCAACCGACGGGTGTTCACGATGCCGCAAGCTAACTACGATCAGGGCTTCAAATACATCTGGAACGAGGTACAGATACGCATCACGTTCGACAGCGACTGGACGAAAACGAAAGAGATTCTGTTGCAAATTCTCAACAAATACGGAGCAGATGTCGTACAATCGGCCGAGGAAGGGCTTTGCGAGGCAAGCAAAATGTATTACGTGCACTATCAACACCTCACACCGATTGTGTACCTCACGCTCGTCGAGAACGGTATTCGCCTGACCGGGCGCTATCTCTGTGAACCGCGAAAGATACGAAGCACCGAATCAGCCATCTGGGAAGATATCCTGACGGCCCTCGAAGCACACGACGACATCCGGTGGGCTTACCCCACACAACGGTTTGTTTCTTATCATAGGGCACCGGATATTCCGGTCGACCGTCGGGACTTTCCGGTAAAATAACTTGTATTCTTATGAAATGTAACATAGCTGATTTTGAAATCATGGCCCCTGCCGGTTCGTACGAATCGCTGATGGCAGCCATTCAGGGAGGCGCCGACTCGGTGTATTTCGGCATCGAGGGGCTGAACATGCGCGCCCGATCGTCGAATAACTTCACGACGGACGACTTGCACAAGATCGCTTCGATCTGCGATGAACACGGCGTAAAAAGTTATCTGACGGTGAACACCGTCATTTACGACGAAGACCTGCCGCTCATGCGCACCATCATCGACGCGGCGAAAGAGGCCGGCGTCTCGGCGATCATCGCGGCCGATGTCGCGGCGATGGCCTACGCCAACAGCATCGGGCAGGAAGTACACCTATCGACCCAACTGAACATCTCGAACACGGAGGCGCTGAAATTCTACGCTCGTTTTGCCGATGTCGTCGTGCTTGCACGCGAATTGAACCTCACGCAGGTACGCGCCATCTACGACGCGATCGGCACGCAAGGAATTTGTGGCCCGAAAGGAGAACCGATCCGCATCGAGATGTTTTGCCACGGTGCGCTCTGCATGGCCGTCTCGGGCAAATGCTACCTGAGCCTCCACGAAATGAACGCTTCGGCCAATCGCGGCGCCTGCATGCAAATCTGCCGGCGCGGATACACCGTAAAAGATCGGGAAACGAATATCGAGCTCGATGTCGAGAACCAATATATCATGTCGCCCAAAGACTTAAAAACGATTCATTTTATGAATAAGATGATGGACGCGGGCGTGCGGGTATTCAAGCTCGAAGGTCGGGCACGCGGACCCGAGTACGTACACATCGTCACATCGTGCTACAAAGAAGCCGTGCAAGCGTATTGCGAAGGAACCTTCACGGACGAAAAGATCGCCGCATGGGACGAGCGACTGAAATCGGTCTTCAACCGCGGCTTCTGGGATGGTTATTACCTCGGACAGCGGCTTGGCGAATGGAGCAGTCATTACGGGTCGAGCGCTACGAAGCGCAAAGAGTACGTCGCACGAGGCATCAAGTACTTTTCCGGGCTTGGCGTGGCCGAATTCGAGATGGAGAGCGGAGAACTGCGCGTGGGAGATGAGATTCTGATCACCGGCCCCACGACAGGCGCGTTGTTTCAGACCGTCGAAGAGATACGCGTAGACCTGAAACCTGTTCCGTCGACCGTGAAAGGCGAACGCTTCTCGATCAAGACAGCCGAACGTATCCGCGCTTCGGACAGAATGTATAAAATGGTACAGGTGGAACGAAAAAAATAAATCTGCGTAAAGATTTATCTCCCGCAATTTGTTTCTAATAAATCTGCGTGAAGATTGATTTCCCGCAGATTGATTAGTTAAAATTCCTTTCGGAATTTATTCTACACAATTTGGGTGGTTAAAATTCCTGTAGCGATTGATTAGCCGCAGCGATGGATGGTTAAAATTCCTTTCGGAATTTATTCTACACA
>NZ_JAUMYS010000036.1 GCF_030528505.1 Tannerella sp. | reverse complement strand
TCCAAACAGCTGTTTTTGTCCTGGAAACTGAGTATCCGGCATTCAAACAGCTGTTTTTGCCTTGTTGTTGTACAGCAACGGCATAAAACGGAGTTTCTGCCGCGCTGCCGTTTTCCTACTGCCTGTAAATTTTGCGTCCGAGAGACTGAAATATAATCGGGACGGTAACGAAATAAGCGTAAAAAAAATGAGACAGTTTCGTTATCAGTAAACAATCACTTTGGCCTTGCTTTCGCCGTTAAGCGAAATGAAGTAAATACCGTTGGGAAGATTTACGATTTTTGTACCCTGCTTCTCATCGTTATATTGCCGGATCAGTTGGCCGTCGACCGTATAGATGCGAATCGTGGCCGGACGGTCGAGCTGAATCGTTACCTGACCGTGCGATGTCCATATCCGATAATGCTCCTCTATGATGCCTGCGTCTTTAGGATTATATCCTTGATACTCATAGGAACCAAGATCAATGCTCTTGCCATATATACGTGGATTCCCGGCCAAATCCGTTTCGAACGTCAAATGAATATTTGTTCCCTTATCGATAAACGGACTGTTTTGATTCAGTTGATAATCGCCTTCTGTGGTTGGTGCGAAGCCGGGTGCCACATGATTTACGAAGCCATCTGCAATGCGAGTGAAATCATTCGTTTTAAGCTCGTCGATAAATGGGGCAGGCTCCCCTTCGATATAGCTTTTATGCATAGTGGGCATGCTCCCCGTAGCACCGTTGTTGTACAAGTTGGGGTAGCCGCCTGGCGCCTGGTTGTCCCAGATAATCGTGTTCGAAAACACGGGTAAAGACATTCCGATTTTAGTCCAGTTTCTTCCGGCTGAGCATGCGATACCTCCTCCTTCGGCCACAGCCCTGTTGCCGCAGATGGTGACATTCGTTAAGGAAGGAGCCACGTTCCCGGCATACGAATAACAGAACATTCCGCCCGCCCTATTAGCCACATTACCGGCGATCAGTACATTCGTCAGGTGAGGTGCCGATACAAGGTCTTCGCAAAGGCTGTAGAATCCGCCTCCCTCCTGTTGGGCCTGATTACCGACGATGCGTACGTTTTCTAATCGGGGCGAAGCAACTTTTTTTCCGCTGTTGAAGATTCCGCCGCCGGATCCTCCGGCCTGATTCCTCCGGATTGTGGAATGCCGGATGCTCACACTGGCTTCGTTGCTTTTCGCGTAAATAAAGATACCTCCGCCGTTTTTGGCCGCTTTATTCCCTTCGATGGTGAGATGCGACAGTTTAGGCGATATATCTTTATATGCCGTATAGGCATAAATGCCTCCACCAAATTCGGAAGCCACTGGCATGTGATTCATCAATACGCTGTTTGCCCCGTCGGCATTGCCGCCGCTGATGGTAAAGCCGTCTATTTCTGTGGAAGATTCGACATCGAACAGAACGAGCACATGATAGGCGTTCTCACTCATATTGGAGAAGTCGGTTCCGTCGTCGCCATTAAAGTCGCCGCTCAGAATCGTACGGTGCATCTTCCAGTCGCGATCTTTTATCGTTGTCTGGTCGGTTGCATCGGCAGGAAAACCACCATACAAACGAATGTAGCCGCGAATAATAAACGAGCGATGACGGTCGGTCGTTTTTTGGTTGGGGTCGTGAGCGAGTGTTTCTCCGATCCGCCGCGTCGGATGATAGGTGCCGGCCGCAACGTACACGGCGTCGCCCGGTTGTGCTTTATTCAGTGCAGCCTGGAGCGTGACCAACGCTTTCGACCATGATTTGCCGTCATGAGCATCGTTCCCCTTTGTCGCATGGACATGATAAACGGTCTGCGACATGACAGGCACGGCACACAGCAAGGCACATATAATCAGAATATTTCTAAGCTTCATAAGTTCTCTGTCATTTAATTAAGGCATGTGAGAAAAGACAAAGGACAGCATTATTTCAGAAAAGAGCAACAATATTCCGGTATATTGTACAAAACCCCGCCCTTGAACGACAAAATTTTGCATCGTCGAAAGAGGGTGGGCGGCCGATTTTTTCGAGTGTCTGGCGTATGCTTTTCCGTGAGGGTTTTGTATCTTTGTTCTTTCATTGCAGGAAAATCATGGATTTTGAACTTGTTTCGTCATATAAGCCGACCGGCGACCAGCCCGAGGCCATCGAGGCGCTTGCCCAAGGCATCCGCGAAGGGGTGCCGTATCAGACCTTGTTGGGTGTGACGGGCTCCGGAAAGACTTTTACCGTGGCTAATGTCATCGAACGGATCCGTAAGCCGGCTTTGGTCCTAAGCCATAACAAAACGCTCGCCGCACAGTTGTACAGCGAATTCAAATCGTTCTTTCCGCATAATGCCGTCGAATATTTTGTGTCGTACTACGATTACTACCAGCCGGAGGCTTATCTGCCCACGACCGATACGTACATCGAGAAAGATATGGCAATCAACGAAGAAATCGATAAGTTGCGTCTGCGTGCCACGGCCTCGCTGCTGTCCGGACGTCGCGATGTGATCGTTGTCTCGTCCGTCTCGTGTCTTTATGGCATGGCCGACCCGCGTGCTTTTGAAGAGCAAGTTGTTTATCTGGAGAAAGGGATGAAGATTGCCCGCGACAAGATGCTTCGTCTTTTTGTCGATGCGCTCTATGTGAATAATAAAGTCGATTTTACGAGCGGCAGTTTTCGGGTAAACGGCGATACGGTCGATATCTTTCCGGCTATCGAAAGTTACGACGGACTGGCTTACCGTATCGAGTTCTGGGGTGACGAGATCGAACGCATTGCATCGTTTAACCCGGTCGACGGACATGAATACGACGAGCAGGATACGCTGAACATCTATCCGACGAATCTGTTTGTTACGACGCAGGAACGTATCCGTACAGCCATCGGGCAGATACACGTGGACCTCGGAGAGCAGGTTCGGTTTTTGCAGGATATCGGGAAGCCGCTCGAAGCCAAACGCCTCGAAGAACGCGTAACGTACGACCTCGAAATGATACAGGAACTGGGGCATTGCGCCGGTATCGAAAATTACTCCCGCTATCTCGACGGACGTCAGCCCGGAGAACGTCCGTTCTGCCTGTTAGATTATTTCCCGAAAGATTTTTTGCTGGTGATTGATGAGAGCCATGTAACGGTGCCCCAGATACGCGCCATGTACGGCGGAGACCGTTCGCGCAAACAAACGCTCGTCGAATATGGTTTCCGTCTTCCGGCTGCGTTGGATAACCGTCCGCAGACCTTCGAAGAGTTCGAATCGTTGACGCCGAGCGCGATCTATGTGAGTGCTACCCCCGCCGATTATGAACTGATGAAGAGTGAAGGCGTAGTCGTTGAGCAGCTTATCCGTCCTACGGGACTTCTCGACCCGATCATCGAAGTGCGTCCCAGCCTCAACCAGATCGACGACCTGATGGAAGAAATCGCACAACGTGCCACTGCCGACCAGCGGGTGCTGGTCACCACGCTCACCAAACGGATGGCCGAAGAGCTGACGGACTATCTGAAACGGATGGAAGTGCGTTGTAACTATATTCACAGCGATGTCGATACGCTTGAACGGGTAAAGATTATGGACGATTTGCGCAAAGGGCTGTTCGATGTGCTGATTGGCGTCAATCTGTTGCGCGAAGGGCTGGACTTGCCGGAGGTATCGCTTGTGGCCGTACTCGATGCCGACAAGGAAGGTTTTCTGCGTTCCCACCGTTCGCTTACCCAGACTGCCGGACGTGCCGCGCGTAACATTAACGGCAAAGTAATCTTTTATGCCGACAAAATCACCGACAGCATGCGGCAGACGATCGACGAAACGAATCGCCGGCGCGAAAAGCAATTGGCGTATAACGAACGACACGGCATTACACCGAAGCAGATCGTGAAAAATACGGTCTCGGTGCTGGGGGGCGGACGTCTGCAAACGACGCCCGAGGCGTATGCCTATGTCGAGCCGGAGCCTTCGCTGGTGGCTGATCCCGTGGTGCAGTATATGACGCGGCCACAGTTGGAGAAAGCGATTGCGCAGGCTCGGAAACAGATGACCGAGGCCGCCAAGAAGCTCGATTTTCTCGAAGCGGCGCAATATCGCGACGAAATGTTGAAATTACAAGATATGTTGGATCAAAAAACAGAAGAAAAATGAAAAAATGGATCGTGTTTGTGTGGAGTATACTTGTATGTATGGCTTGCTCAGCTCAGGAAAAGGCCGATTATACTCCGGAAGACCGGGCGATTTTTGATGCTTACGTGCAGGCGATGCACGGGAAAGAGCATTTACCTTTAGGCGACCTGCTTGTCGAAACGGCGAAGTTCTTCAAGGGTCGGCCTTACGTGGCTTCGACGCTCGAAAAAGAGCCGGAAAGGCTCGTGATCAACTTGCGTGAGCTTGACTGTACGACGCTTGTCGAGTCTGTCCTCGCATTGGCTCGCACGGTGAAAGTCGGTGATCTTTCGTTCGAAGCATATGCCCGGCAATTGAAACAACTGCGCTATCGTCAGGGCGAGATTCACGATTACACGGATCGCTTGCATTATTTCTCCGACTGGATTTACGAGAATCAGCGCAAAGGGATCGTTCGGGACGTAACGTCCTCCATCGGTGGGGAGCCGTATCGCCTGAAGATGTCGTTCATGTCTGCGCATCCCGACAAATACCGGCAGTTAAAGTCGCATCCGGAATGGGTGAAAGTGATGCGTGAGAAGGAGGAGGAAATCTCGTCGCGTGAGACGTATGCTTGTATTCCCGAAAAGGAAATCGAACGTTGCGGCTCCGGCATGCAAAACGGAGATATCGTTTGTTTCGTGACGAATATCGAAGGGCTGGATATTTCGCACGTCGGATTTATTGACCGCGAGGGGGAGATGCTGACGTTTATTCACGCCTCGTCTTCGGCCGAGAAGGTGATCGTTAATCCGGAGTCGCTACAGACGTATGTGATGGAGGGTAAACGTACGACGGGCGTGATGATTGTCCGTCCGCAAGAACCGTAAACGACGGATTTTACCGATTTTTCCGCTCTTTCACGAAAAGAAGTATCTTTGTTCGTCAATTATTATTATACGTCATGCTTGATAAATCAACCGTTTGTGCTGTATCGACTGCCCCGGGCGTGGGCGGTATTGCGGTGATACGTGTATCGGGTCCCGAAGCGTTGTCTATTGCTCTTCGGCTTTTTCGATACAGAGGAGAAATGCCTGTCGCCGAATCGATCAAACCTCGATATGCGTATTATGGCGAGGTGATGGCTGGCGATGAATTAATCGATGAAGTCGTCCTGACTTATTTCCAGGCTCCCCATTCGTTTACCGGTGAGGATACGGTAGAGATTTCCTGCCATGGTTCTGTCTATATCCGACGCCGGCTGTTGGAGAGCCTCGTCGGAGAGGGTTGTCGGATGGCTAAGCCGGGCGAATTCACCCATCGAGCCTATCTCAATGGGCGGATGGATTTGAGCAGTGCCGAAGCTGTCGCCGACATCATTGCCAGCGAAAGCAAGGCGCAGCATCAGATGGCGATGAAGCAACTGCGTGGCGGATATAGCGAGGAGCTGAACGCCCTTCGGGGGGAATTGCTGCGCCTTACCGGGCTAATGGAGCTTGAACTGGACTTCCCCGAAGAAGATGTGGAATTTGCCGACCGCAGCGAATTGCTCGCTCTTTGCGATAAGATAGAGCATAAACTCCGTAAACTTATCGATAGCTATCGGCTCGGCAATGCCGTGAAGCGTGGTATTCCCGTGGCGATTGTGGGCACGACTAACGTCGGCAAGAGCACTCTGCTCAATGCCCTCCTTGGCGAGGAACGTGCCATCGTCAGTGATATCCACGGCACTACTCGTGACACGATCGAGGATACCATGCACATCGGAGGGTACCTTTTCCGTTTTGTCGATACGGCGGGATTAAGGCACACGGAAGATACGATTGAAAACCTCGGCATCGAGCGAAGTCGTGCCAAGATACAAGAGGCGGATATTATCCTCGGTGTACTTGATGCAACGCGTTTTGAGGCGGGTAATCAGCTCGAATATATCAAGGAGATTTGGCTGGAAAGAGGCGAACGGGCGATGCTTGTTCTTATGAATAAGAGCGAAAACCTCACCGAAGAGGAACGAAACCATCTCGATCAGGTGCTATGCGATTCCCTTGGTTGTTCCGAAAAAACACAGTTTATCTCAGCTCGCTTAGGGGAGGGAATAGATGAGCTTAGGGAAGAGTTGGTCAAGATCATGGATCGTGCTCAGGCGGGCGAAGCGGATCTTATTGTGAGTAATGCTCGTCATCATCAGCTTTTGCAAGAGGCTTACGACGCGCTTCAGCGCATGCGCTCGGGCTTCGATATGGGGCTTTCGACCGACTTGCTCACGCTCGATCTCCGCCATGCGATTACCTCTATCGGCGAAATCACCGGCCGCGAAATCACCAGCGACGACACGCTCCATTATATTTTTGCACATTTTTGTATCGGCAAGTAATTTCCGATTACAACCGATAATCAAATATTGCCAAATTGTCTCTATGGTGCCAACCGACAGCATCCGCAAGTTTTGCTCACAAGTCTTCCACTACGAACCCGCCGTCGAATACTGTTAGGCGATCAACTGTCTTGTTTCCTTACTTATCGGCAAGAAATCGCTTTCTATCGAAATAGGAATCCTGTATTTCTTGCCGGTGTCGGCAAGAAATAGTATCTTTGTAACAGAATTAAAGTTGTCGGTATGGATTTTATTTCTGCTAAAGAATACGCCGAAGTACACGGTATCTCCGAACGAACCGTTAGAAATTACTGCACTCTCGGTAAGATACCTGGGGCACAGCTTATAGGCAAGACGTGGAGTATTCCCAAAGCGGCACCTCTTCCTCTGCGCAAAAATGCTCGTATAAGGTTTTCTCCGCTACTCAAGGCGTTAAGAGAGCAAAAGGAAAGCCAGCTCAGAGGGGGGATTTATCATCGTACACAGATAGACCTCACTTACAACTCTAACCATATCGAGGGAAGTCGCCTAACCGAGGAACAAACGCGCTATATCTTTGAAACGAATACGATTGGCATAGCTGATGAGGCTGTACGAGTAGATGATATTATTGAGACTACGAATCACTTTCGCTGTATCGATTTCATCATAGACCACGCCCTCGAACCTTTGGCTGAACCTATGATCAAACAGCTTCACTCGATGCTTAAATCCGGAACATCGGATGCGTCTAAGGCATGGTTTTCAGTAGGAGACTATAAAAGACTGCCCAACGAAGTGGGTGGAGCAGCAACTACCGCTCCTAAGAAAGTGGCTTCTGCCATTCGGTCTTTGCTCCGAGAATACAGAAGTAAGCGTCAGGTTTCACTTGAGGATATACTCGATTTTCATCAAAGATTTGAGGCAATCCATCCCTTTCAAGATGGCAATGGGCGTGTGGGCAGATTGATTATGTTCAAAGAATGTCTTGCTCACAACATCGTCCCCTTTATCATCACGAATGAACTCAAAATGTACTATTACCGTGGGCTTCATGAATGGGAGCATACCCCCGGCTATCTTCTCGACACCTGCCTTACAGCGCAAGATCACTACAAAGCAATCCTCGACTACTTCAAAATCAAATACTAAGACATGGTCTTGTTTATTTATTGGAGTTATTGACTGATAGGCAGAAATAAAAATTAACGATAAAGTGTATCTACATACGTTGATATAAACGGACGAAAAGTCATCTCTTTCTTTTCTCCTGATGAGAGGATACCTTCACGGCTTAATCTCGATGGGGGTACCGATCGGGACGGCTTGATAGAGTTCTTCGACTTCGTCGTTTGTCAAGGCGATGCAGCCGGCTGTCCAGTCTTTGAGCAGGTGTATTTTGCCGATCCAGCCCCAGCCGTTCTTGAGTCCGTGTATTTTGATTTGTCCGCCGGGAGCTTTCCCGATTTTTTTCGCATGAGCGATGTCCTGTTTGTTGGGGTAGGAGATGCCCAGATTTTTGTAATAACCGCTGTGAGGGTTTTTATCATGGATGAGATACGTTCCTTCGGGCGTACGCTTATCTCCTTCGAACGCTTTATGTCCGACAGGCTGTTGTCCGAGTGAGATCGGATACGTTTTCAGCAAGGTCTCACCGGAGTAGAGGCTCAACCGGCGTTTGCTTTTCTCGACGACGATTTTATCGACGGTGAGCGATCGGTCGAGCGGTTTATCATATTTTCCCAAGAGCCACAGTCCCGCTATTCCTGCGATGATCGTCCATCCTATGATCCATCCGCGCTTCATATTCCATTCTTATATAACCGACAATATTCGTATACTTCCTTTAGCGCCCCCCAATTTCACCCATTCTTACGTATCTAAAGAGGGTATGCCCAAACATTACGTTTTGACATACCCTCTTAAACTTAGTTCATGTTATCACTTTACCGTGCTTCTATTTCTTTTCCGCACTGTCGGGCTTGGCCGTTTCTTCTTCCGTTGCCGGAGTTTTTTGCGTATCTGGCTCGGCCGGAGCAACCGGTTGCAGCACGACGGGAGCCGTCGTGTTTGTCTGCGGCGCGAGGAGTGTCTGCAAGACGTCGGCCGGTATATTCGAATTGTTGACCAACTGAAGCATCATCAGCCTTTCGAGACGGTCCAAGCGTTGTTCCAGTCCGGCGTTGTATCTCCGGGCCAGCGCCTCGTCGACCAGTTTACGCTTGAGTGCCTCCATTTTCGTACGCATCACCAGTTCGTCCAGCTCTCTCTGCCTGTCAATCGCATCGGCTTCGAGGGCGGCTGTCACGAGCTTGGTGACGAGTATTTCGGCCTGTTCGCGCGAGACCGGGATCAGCCGGTCTTTATCGCCGGCCGACAGGAGGCTCTGTCGGCGCAGCGTATCTCGGCGCGAGGTTTCTCCTCCGTCTGTTTGCTGAGCCATTGCCAACAGCGGTAACGAGAGGAGAAACGTTGCTATCATAAACATCTTTTTCATCATCGAACGAAATTTACGCGGTTAGAATACGAAACGATAGCCTACCGAAAATTGATTGTTCTTGAAAAGATTGCGAATCGAATAATCGACGAATAAGGCATTGTTTCCGAAGTTGAGGTTCGTACCCACGATCATGTTCGTACCGGCTCTGAGCGTTTTGTGCTGCTTGAAGAGTCCGAGTCCCAGACCGACGTAGGGGTGAAGAGGAGCGTCTTTTGCAAGCTGGATGTTGTAAAGCACGTTTCCGGAGAGGCCGTAGCCGGTCCGGCTTCCGAGGGCCAGGAAAAATTCGGGTACGAAGTCGAAATTCGTATTGCTCACTTGCAGATACCCTCGCAGGCCGATGTTGGCTGTAACCTGTTCGCCGAAGTTAATCCCGAATATCGGTGCCAGTCTGTTATACTTCAGGAACGCGTCACGGCTCGAGCCCGATCCATCTTCTCTTGTCACTACACGTGAGTCGGCCACGTTACCGTCGTGATTGATCGTTACGACCGGCGTCTGTGTCGGCATAATGATTTGCGTTGCCGGTTGCGAAGGAACGACGACTATGGTTGTATCTCCTGTTTCTTCTGTTGCGGTGTTGGAGCGCAGCAGTGCTTCGTAATTGCGGTCCATTTTCGAGCTTAATGCTTTGAGTTCGTTCAGCAGCGTATCGTTGGCCGGTGAAGTTGCCGCAACTCCTGCCGGTCTATCCTGCCGAAGAGCTTCGAGTACCAGCCCGAAATCGCTGTTTGATAGCGTGCTTGAGGTGCGCGATTTCTGTTCGTTCCGTATTTTTTCCATGACGCGGTTCACGAGCTCTTCGAATTCGCCGGCTGTCATTGTTTCTTTCGTTTGGGGCGAAGCACTTGTTTGCATGGATGCCCTCTCGTCCGAAAGCATTAGGCGTTTTTCTATCAGTCTGTTTAGCCGTGTTTCATCTCCTTTTTCGAGCGCTTCGGCCAGTTCGGCGTTCACGGCATTCAGTTTTTCTTCATATTCGGCACGCATCGCGTTGATTTTCTCGCGATTTTTTTCTCTTTCCGATTCCAGTGCCGAGGCATACAGCTCCGATCCGCTTTTCACCGGAGCGCCCAGATTGATACGCAGCCCGGCGGTATACATCATGCTCGTTCTGATTTGCGACGGTTTGACGATATCTTCGGGCGAAACGCCTTTTTTCGACATCATCATCGCATTTCCCGTTCCGAAGAGTGCGAAATAGCGCGATACCGGTATCTCGATTCCTCCACCCAGTTGCAGGAAGAGGTTGTTCTTGTCGAAGTTTTCTTTGATCTGATCCGAGTTGAAGAAGTTGTATCCTTTCGAATCCAGATAACCGCCACCGAACTGGAGGTAGGGCACGATGCCGCGCTGCTGGTTGAGGCGGGCAATCAAATTAAGTCCGTACATGCGCAGGTTGTCGTTGAACTTGAACGAGAGCTTCGCCGGGTCTTCCGTTGCCTGATAGTAGTATGCGCGAAGGCCTACGAGCGAGGAGAAGTCGACGCCGGCCGATCCTCCCACGAACCACTGGTCGGTGTACGGAAGTTTCTCGCTGAAATTCACGTAAGCCACGCCCGGTTCGAGCACGAACTTCAACCCGTTCACGAAGCCCGACGTGTAACTGTCGCGCACCCGCTTGTCGAGCCGGCTGATGAATGACGGATTCGAGCCGCCCAGATAGATATCGAGCGAAGCCATGGCTGCATAGTTTGCCAGACGTTTGTCCTTGTTGCCCATATTGGGATTAAAATACGCGTTCTGCGGATCCATATTGAAGAGCAATTGTTTGCCTTCTAACGAGAACACGATGCGCGGCGAGAGATTGATCTTGATGCCCGCGCCCAACGAAGCGAAAATCTGTTGCTCCTTATACTCTCTGGCATCGAGTCCTTCGGTAAACGGGTCGTACTTGAAATACTGCACACCGGCACCGGCCAGAATATACGGCGAGATGCCTATGCCAGAGAGGATGTTCAGTTTCGCTTCTCCGCTCAGTCGTGTAATATCGACCGTATGATTGGGAAGTTTGCTGATCAGGTCATCGCTGATGTTCCATTTCGAGCTCTTCAGTTTACCTTGAATATCGAACGACTTTTCGGCTACAGCCCGCAGCTCGAAATGAGGACCGAAACCGAAGCCGGCACGTACGCCATAGAACATATTATTCTCCAAATTAATGTTTTTGTTCCACCACTGGTATTCGATCAGAGGCGATACCGTTACGCTTACATCCTTGACTTGGGCCTTCACAAGTCCTGAGGTTAAGCATAGCAACGAAAAGAAGCAAGTCAAAATAAAATTACGTTTCATACTGTGTAAAAATTTAAAATCATTTGAATAAATAAAGGAATTTGTTTTTCTTTCCCTTTGCAAAGATAACTTTTTTTTGTTGATCTCAAAAATTTAAACAAATTTTAATTATTTCCGAAGGGCTTGACAATTTTTCTCGCGTCTTTGTTTGGCCTTATATGCATATCTTGTTAAAAAACTCTTTTGTGCTTTTTCCGATATGGCGGGGAAAAAAAACTCAGTCGAAACTTGAGTAGCTTTTTACATCATCCTTCCGATGGCCTTCTTTTTTATGCTTATAACATCTTTCTTGCATCCTGCGCGCGCAGGATCAACAAAAAAAACATCTTTTTTTTTGCGGTTAAGATTTCTTTCTTATAACTTTGTCAACGGTTAGTAACAAGAGTGTACGACGCGGAGTTTTAGTGATCGATTTTTAGGATAACATTTTGCAAGATAAAAAGTTTTTTTTCCCGTCGTACCTCTTTTTACGAAACGAAAACAGCGCTCCGGCTTTTGATGAAACGATAAAAATGCACCGGGAACACTTGGGCGGCTTTTATTAAACGCTGAAAGTGTCTCAGCAACTTCAGGGAGCTTTTCATTAAACGCTGAAAGCGTGCCGAGAACTGTCGGCAGCCTTTCATTAAACGATAAAAGCATGTCAAGAGCCCTGAGTGACCTTTCATTAAACGCTGAAAACGCGCCGGAAACTGCTGGCGGCTTTTCATTAAACGATAATAAACGAAGAAAGGAATAGTTTTTTATGATGTACAAACCTTAACAGAAAGAGAAGATTATGATTTCGAAAGTAAAAACAAACATGCGGGCTGCGGCTGTTAATACGTTAACGGCACGCATCGTTGAAATGTACCGAGCGAACGGCGCACTGGCGGCCGATCCGTTTCTGGCTAACACGGTGAACCGTACCGAGGCGCGGAATGTCGATTTGACGACGGCCATCCGGCAAGACAAAGTCCTCTCCATTATCGAAGAAGCCGATTTGCGTCGGGATGCGCCGGGACGTGCACTTTTCCACTTCTCACGCGCCTATCTTTTGCTCGACGATTTCGCGGCTCCGTCCGCACGCTATGCCGAAGTGCTCGGCAAGTACGGCGCACGCATCTTCAACGCGGCACAGGACGAAGAAACGGCTTATATCGATTCACTGCTGAACGATCTGGCGGCGGCGGACATGTCTGGCGTCGTATCGGCATTGCCGGGCGTGCAGAAAGCGGTCGAGAGCCTTCGTTCGGCACAAGAGATGTATAAACAGGCCAAGGCGGAATATGCGCAGGCGCTCGTGAGTGAAGCGGCACGAAGCACGGCCTCCGATATCCGCAAGGAAATCGTGGCGCTGCTCAACACGACGCTCTTCCCCTACGTCGATGCGCTGGCGTTGTCGAATCCCGGTGTCTACGGTACGTTTGCCGAAGCGATCGACCGTCTGGTCGACGAAGCGAATGCACTCGTTGCCCGTCGTGCAGCGATGAAAGCCAAGCCTGACGGAGACGAAACTCCGCCGTCGGCCGAAACTCCGGTATCGAACGGATGAGCAGTTCTACCGACAACAGATGAATGTACATATTGCTATCGGTCTGCTGATCCCTTTTCTGGGAACCTTACTCGGCGCAGCGATGGTCTTTCTGCTGAAAGACGAAATTTCGCTGCGCCTGCAAAAACTGCTGCTCGGCTTCGCCGCGGGCGTTATGATCGCAGCTTCCGTATGGTCGCTGCTCATTCCTTCGATCGAGATGGTCGGCAGCGACAGCGCCGTGCCGGCATGGCTGCCTGCCGCCGTGGGCTTTTTGGGCGGTATCGCCTTCCTGCTGCTGCTCGACAGTGTCATCCCTCACCTCCATCTCCATTCCGACCAGCCCGAAGGAATCGGGACACCCGGACTGAAACGGATGACGATGCTTATTTTCGCCGTTACGCTGCATAACATCCCCGAAGGAATAGCCGTGGGCGTTGTGTTCGCCGGTTTGATGGAAGGGTCGATGAATATCACGCTGACCGGCGCCATGGCACTCTCGATCGGTATCGCCATACAGAACTTCCCCGAAGGCGCCATCGTCTCCATGCCCCTTAAAAGCGCCGGACGCTCGCGCATGAAATCCTTTACGTACGGCGCCCTCTCCGGCATCGTCGAACCGATAGCCGGTATCATCACCATTTTGCTCACCTACATCATGCTTCCCGTGCTGCCTTATCTGCTCGCTTTTGCGGCCGGGGCGATGATCTACGTCGTAGTCGAAGAGCTCATTCCCGAGTCGCAGCGTGGTGCTCATACCGACATTGGCACCGTAGGCGTGGCCTTAGGCTTCGTGCTCATGATGGTGCTCGATGTGGCGCTGGGGTAGATTTGCATAATTGAAAAATATCGTTTTACTTTGCGTCCTCAACATTGCAGGAAGATCGTGATAACAAGTGCAAAAGGAAGAACCGTCGTCGCAACGTTGCTGCTGGCCGCGTTGCTGCCCGTCTTCGTGGTGAAAGCGTTTCACCGCCACGATGCGTGTGCGCACTCCTCTTGCTGTACGCACCACGAGCATGAGCAAACGGACTCGCACGACGATGACGATTGCTCCATCTGCCTCTTCCATCTCCTGCCTTTCACACAAAGCGAACTATTCCGGATCCGCGTCTTTACGCCTGTCGCCGACCGCGAGCCGGTGGCTGCCGTCTATGAAACCGTCCGCCCTCCTCTCTACACCTACGCCCTGCGCGCCCCACCGTGCGTTTGATTTAATTGTCAATGGTTATGCCCTTCGGGGGGTGAATTGTTGAGTTGTTGGCTGACGGCTAACTAAAATTACGAATGACAAATTACGAATTACGCCAGCTGACTACTGCCAGCTGTGTCTGATTGCTGCCAGCTGAATACTGACGGCTGAATGCTGATTGCTGACCGCTGACCGCTAACATAATAATTGTATATGAATATCAGATATCATTTGCTTCTGTTGCTTCTGTTGGTGGCACGCTCGGCCGATGTGCGGAGCGAAGCGCCGGACAGTATGAGACACGTGGCCTTGTCCGAAGTCGTGGTCTCCGAATCGTATCACCGGCAACAGCAGAAGACGACCGCGCTCACGCTCGACGTGGTGCGGAAAGACTTTCTTACCCGTCACTTCACGGGAAACCTCGTGCAGACGATGGAGAAGATTCCCGGCGTCCGTTCGATGGACATCGGCGCGGGCTTCTCGAAACCGGCTATTCGTGGCTTGGGCTTCAATCGCATTGCCGTTTCCGAAAACGGTATCAAGCAGGAGGGACAGCAATGGGGCAGCGACCACGGGCTGGAGATCGACGCGTTCAACGTCGAGGAGGTCAGGGTGCGTAAAGGCCCGTCGTCGCTCATCTTCGGCAGCGATGCCATGGGCGGCGTCATCGAAATTCTGCCGGCCGCGTGGCCTGCCGCGGATCAACTCTTCGGCGAGGCCGTCGTGCTCGGCAAATCGCTTAACGGCACGCTCGGAGGCTCGCTGATGCTCGGCTTGCGCCATGGCGCGTGGCTCATCAAGGCGCGTTTTTCGGAACAGCACTACGGCGACTATCGCGTCCCGACAGATACGATCGTTTACCTTACGCGGAAGATTCCCGTCTACGGTCGAAGACTGAAAAATACGGCCGGCATGGAGCGTAATGCGTCGTTTTTCGGGGGATACCGGAAAAATCGCTACCGCATGCATGTGACCGTCAGCAACGCTTACCAGAAGATGGGCTTTTTTCCCGGCGCGCACGGCGCTCCGGACTTGTCGCGCTTGCAGGACGACGGTAACAGCCGTGACATCGCACTGCCCTACAGCCTCGTGAATCACTTCAAAGTGATGACGCATCAGCAGTATACGCCCGACGATCTCATTCTCTCGGCCGATCTCGGCTATCAGTATAATCATCGGGAAGAATGGAGCGCCTTTCATACCCATTACGACGCGCAACCTCTGCCGGCCCACGACCCCGACAAGGAGCTGGAGTTTCGTCTGCATACGTTCAGCGGTGCGCTCAAAGCGCGTCTGCTGCGTCATGTATCGTGGGAACATACGGCCGGGCTCGACGTGCAGGCGCAAAAGAACGACATCGCCGGATACGCCTTTCTCCTGCCCGAATACAGACGTTTCACCGCGGGAGCCTACTGGCTCTCGGCCTACCGTCCCACCCGTCAGCTTACGCTCAACGGCGGCGTACGTTATGACTTCGGGCAGATCGATATCGCTCCCTCCGACGATCCTTTTCTGGCCGAGTACCTGCGTCGTCAAGGGCATACCGACGAGCAAATCAAACGCTACGAACGACGGAGCTACGCCGTGAACCGCACGTTCGGCGATTATTCCTTCTCGGCCGGTATCGTGTGGAATCCGTCGACGTTTCATCTGTTCAAGGCTAACATCGGGCGCAGCTTTCGCTTGCCCGGTGCGAACGAATTGGCGTCGAACGGCGTGCATCACGGTACTTTCCGTCACGAGCAGGGCGATGCCACCCTTCGCTCCGAGCGAGGCTGGCAATTCGACGCGTCTTATAGCCTGACACGCGAAGGACTTGAACTAACGGTATCGCCCTTCGTCAGCCTCTTCGACCGTTACATTTATCTTCAGCCCACGGGCGAGTGGTCGGCGCTGCCTCATGCCGGGCAGGTTTACCGTTATACCCCCGCGCGGGCGTTGTTTGCGGGCGGAGAAATCGCGTTCGATCTCGATCTGCCGCTTGGATTTCACTACCGTTTCGGCGGCGAGTATGTGTATACCCGCAATCGCGATACGCATACGGCGCTCAGCTTCTCGCCGCCGCCCTCCATGCGTCAAACGCTGAGTTGGGGCTTCAAACGCTTCCGAACGTATGTCGAATGGCAGAGCATGGCTGCCCAGCACCGCATCGCCCGCAACGAAGATGTGACGCCGGGGGCTCAGCTGTTGCATGCCGGAGCCAGCGTAGACCTTGCCGTGGCCGGCACTACGGTCGAACTGTCGCTAAGCGCCCGCAATCTGTTCGACACGAAATATTTTAATCATTTAAGTTTTTACAGGAAAGTAGAAATCCCGGAACCGGGACGAAACTTCCAATTATATATTAAAGTACCATTTAAAAAATTAGTAAGATGAGAAAAAAGTTTTCTTTTACAGCCGTTTGCTTGTTGGCGTTCGGTTTGTTTGTGTGTGCCTCTGCGGAAGATAAGCCGGATGTGACAAAGCCCGTCATTCAGTTGAATGTACCGGAAGAAGGAGGAGTGCTGTTTATTGGCCGAGCGTATGAATACGTCGTTCATTTCGATATGGATATCTCGGACGATGTGATGCTGAAGTCGTATGAAGTCGAAGTGAAAGGCAATTTCAAATCTAAAAAAGCGAAGAGTGCTAAAGACACGACGGTAGTGCTCTCCTTCAAGCAGGAATACGATGTTTCGGGAAAAAATAAGGAGCATATCCATCATCACGACATCAAAATTCCGATCCGAACGAAGCCGGGCAAGTATCTGATGACGGTGATCTGCCGCGATGCCGCCGGAAATGAAACACGCCTGGAACGTAATTTTATGTTCAAGAAAGAAGAAGAGCTCAATAGTAAATAAATTCATGATTGGATTTTACGGAAAGAAAAAAATACTAACCGGAATATCATATTCAAATTAATCCATATAATGTATCATTTAAAAAAATCAGTAAGATGAGAAAAAAGTTTTATTTTTCAGCAGTCTGCCTGTTGGCAGCCGGTTCGTTCATGTTCATGTCTTGCAACAAAGACGAGAAAGCGGATGTCACGAAACCGGAGATCAAGTTGAATGCTCCCAAAGAAGGGGCTGTGTTAAAAATCGGCGATAAGCACGGCGTGCATTTCGACATGGATTTGTCGGACGATGTGATGCTGAAGTCGTATCTGATCGAAATACACAGTAATTTCGATAATCATACCCACACGAAATCGGGCGACGGCACGGTGGCGTTCGCTTTCAAGAAAAGTTACGACGTGTCGGGGAAGAAAAACGCGCATATCCATCATCACGACATCAAAATTCCGGAGAACGCCACACCCGGTAAATATCACCTGATGGTGTATTGTACCGATGCGGCCGGAAACGAGCAGCGCATTCCCGAACGTAATATCGTGTTGAGTAAAGACGCGCCGGACCACGATCATCATCACCATGATCATTAAGTCGAGGTAGCGACGCTTAGTGTTGTCGTAGAGCTATCTGCCGGAGCAAGGTCTTTGCCGTAGCATGAAAAAAGAGAGCGATGTGTCAAAACTATGATTGATGGCACATCGCTTTTGTTTTATCCCGGATTCCGCAATAGAACAAATCATAATGAATTTAATTCAGGCTTTCAGCCCTCTGAATAGGGTGCGGACATCGATACCCCACTCTTACGGGATGGGGCTGAAATAATTCGGGCTTTCAGCCCTTGTATGCCTTGCGGGCGTTGAGTTGTTGAAATGTTTATTTGTTGAGTTGAATGTTAAACAACAAACACCTAAACAACTAAACATCCGAAGGACTGAACGCTGAAGGCTGATTGCTGTAAAAGCCCTGAAAGGGCGCCTTAATTCAGCCCAATGCGAAGCGTTGGGGAAAAGGCATCGCATCCCGGCGGAGGGCTGTAAGCCTGAATTATAATTGTTAATGGTTAATTGTCAATTGTTATGCATGGTACACGCCGCATCATGTAGCCGGTATGACAATTAACATTAAATAATGGTACACGCCGAACTGTGTATCGCGTAATTTGGGTTTATCGTTTCCAGAAGCCGGGCAGGAGAATCGTCAGGATCGTAAAAATTTCCAGACGTCCGGTCATCATCAGAAACGAGAGCAGCCATTTAGGAAAGGCTGACAGTGCCGCGAGGTTTCCGTCGGCATATTGTCCGAGCGCCGGCCCGACGTTTCCTACAGCACTGACCGATACCCCCATGGCTTCTTCAAAAGTCAGCCCGTCGAGGAGCAGTACTGCTACTCCCAACAGAATCAGTCCGACATAGACGAATGCAAAGGTCGAAACCCGCTGCACAATGTGCGACGGAATGATCTGACCGCTCATGCGGATCGGCAGCACGGCATTGGGGTGCGTTTGCTTCTTGAACTCGTTGAGCATGTTTTTGATCAGGATCACAAAGCGTCCCATCTTTAATCCGCCGCTGGTCGATCCGGCACAGCCGGCTACGACCGAAACAAAGAGCACGATTATCGTGAAGAAAGAGCCCCAATTCGTATAATCGGCCGTCAGATATCCGGTGGTCGAGATCAGGGAGGCGATTTGAAAGAACGACTGGCGAAAAGCGTGTTCTATGTTCGTTTCATGATTCCGAACAAGCAACCACACGGTTACAAAGACGGTGGCCGTGCCAATTACGGCATAGAACCAGTGGAGCTCTTCGTCGTGCACGAGTTTATGCCAATGCCTGCGTAGCGAAAAATAAAGCAGGGTGATATTCGTGGCGCCGATGCACATGCCGAAACAAATCACATACTCGATGTACGGAGACTGCCAATAGGCAATGCTCGCGTTTTTGGTGGAATAGCCACCGGTCGAGACGGTCGTCAGCGCATGATTGATGGCATCATAAGCGTCCATCGGACCGATCCAGAGCAGTCCGAAAACAACGCTTGTGATCAGCAGGTAAATACCGAAGAGGCGTTTGGCCACCTGCGTGATGCGCGGCAGGAAGCGCTCGTGGGTGATGCTCGGTGTCTCGGCATCGAACAGCTGAGAGGCTGTGCCGCCGAAAATAGGCATCAGCGCAACGGTAAACACGATGATGCCGATACCGCCCTGCCATTGCGTCAGACTGCGCCAGAAGAGCAGTCCTTTCGGCAACGCCTCGATGTCGGTCACGATCGTCGCCCCGGTGGTCGTGAAGCCCGACATGGTTTCGAAGAAGGCATCCGTTACATTGTCGATGTAGCCGCTTATCAGATAAGGCATCATACCGAGGAAGGCAAACATCACCCACATAAGTGCTACACTGAGCATACCTTCCCGGCGTCCGGAACGGTCGTCGTTCCCTTTTCGCCCGATCAGGTACAGAAGAAGCCCCGTGCCGGACATGATTCCACTCGAAATGAGCAACGGATAAAAATCGCATCCGTCGTACCACAAGGCCACACCGGTTGCCGCCAGCATAAAAATACTTTCAAGCAGATGAGTCATTCCCAGCAGCTTGACGATATATCGTGTGTTCAGTTTAAACATCGCCGATCAGTTGAAATAATCTTTGAGTTTACGCATGGCCGATTCGAAACAGAAGACCATCACCCGGTCGTTGGCCTGAATCTGCGTACTGCCCTCCACCATCATCGGGACACCGTCGCGAATCATTCCTCCGAGTGTCAAATCTTTCGGTAGATGCAAGCTCTTCACCGGTTTTTTGGTGATGCGCGAGCCGGGTTTGGCTACGAGCTCCGCCACATCGGTGTTGGCAAAAGCGAGACATTTGACATTCGAGACATCGGCATCGAGCAGAAACTGGTAGATATGGCTCGCCGCAATCAGTTTCTTGTTGATGACCGAACCGATATCCATCTTCGAAGCCAACGGAACATAATCGAGGTTTTCGACCTGTGCGATCGTTTTGTAAACCCCGAACCGTTTGGCGGCCAGACAAGCCAGGATATTCGTGCTCGAGTTTTCTGTCAGTGCGACAAATGCTTGCGTATTAAGTATTCCTTCCTGACGCAGGAGGTCGGTGTCGCGCCCGTCACCATGGATCACCAGTACGTTCTTGGGTACCTTCTCGGAGATCTGTACACACTTTTCGCGGTCGGCTTCGATGATCTTGATATGGATGTGATCCGGCATGTATTGGCTGGCACGGATGGCAATGCGGCCTCCCCCCATGATGATGATGTTTTTTACTTCCGGATTTTGCTTGCCGGTTTTCATGCG
Source organism: Tannerella sp. (assembly GCF_030528505.1). GTDB lineage: Bacteria > Bacteroidota > Bacteroidia > Bacteroidales > Tannerellaceae > Tannerella. The sequence continues at coordinate 9,330 of NZ_JAUMYS010000036.1, read as the reverse complement.
TACTTCTTCGATCCATTCGCGTGTCGTGGTAACGAAGATAATATCGCCCGATTCGATATGGTCCCGTCCACCGGGGATAATCATCTCGTGTCCCCGCTGAATAGCGACAATATGATAGAGCTTCCGGTTATTTGCCAGCAGCTGAATCAATGTTTGATTGATGATCGGCGCATCGTCGCGTACTTTGATACCCAAAAGGATGAGGTGTCCTCCGAACAGCTCCCAGTATTGGCGTGTCCACGGACGTTTGATGGCTGCTACAATCTCTTTGGCCGCCAACATCTCCGGATAAATCATCGAGTCGACACCGATTTTTTCAAACAATTCTTTATTCTTGGGCAGGAGATATTCGTAATTATTGATCCGGGCGAATGTTTTCTGGGCGCCCAGATTGTGCCCGAGCATACACGCTGTGATATTCGTGGTTTCTTCGGGGGTCACGCTGACAAACAGGTTGGCTTTGCTCACACCGGCCTCTTCGAGATCGCGGAGCGACGTCGGATTGCCTGTGAACGGTAATATTTCCATCCCTGAACGGGCAAAAGCCAGCTTGTGTTCGTCTGTATCCATGAGCGTGATGTCATGTTTTTCTCTCGACAGCATCTTGGCCAGATGGGTGCCGACCTCTCCTGCGCCTGCAATAAGGACTCTCATATTTCGATTACGGCTTGTTGGTTTTCTTTCCGGGTTAAGCGAATCGTTTGGAAAATGCTTTCCGCGTCCATGCCACATTCTTTGAATAGCTCCGGTATGCTTCCGTGTTCAACGAATTGATCCGGAATGCCGATACGTCTGATGCGCGGCGTATAACCGTGTTCAGTCATGAACTCGGCGACAGCGGTGCCCAGCCCGCCGATAACGGTTCCGTTCTCGACGGTGATGATCTGTGCAAATCGTTTCCCGACGTCGTGCAGCAAGGCTTCGTCGAGCGGTTTGAGGAAAATCATGTCGTAATGAGCGACTGATAAGCCTTCTTGCTCGGCCATTTGAACGGCTTTAATCACTTCGTTCCCAATCGAACCGATAGAAAGCACCGCTACATCGCTTCCCTCATGCAGTTGTCTGCCTTTGCCGATGGGAAGCACCTCCATCGTATTTTGCCAGTTCTCCAGTTCTCCTTTTCCGCGGGGGTAACGGATGACGAACGGTCCGTCCGGGGTTTGGTATGCGGTGTACATCAGGTTACGCAAATCGATCTCGTTGAGTGGTGATGAGATGACGAGATTGGGGATCGGTCGGAGGTAGGCCAGGTCGAAGGCACCGTGGTGCGTCTTTCCGTCTTCACCCACCAGCCCTGCCCGATCGAGGCAAAAAATGACATGCAATTTCAGGATGGCTACGTCGTGAATCACTTCATCGTAACCGCGTTGCATGAACGAAGAATAGATGTTGCAGAAAGGAATCATTCCTTCCTTGGCCAAGCCTGCGGAGAATGTCACGGCATGCCCTTCGGCAATACCTACGTCAAAGGCGCGATCGGGGAACGCTTTCATCATGAAGCCCATTGAGCAGCCTGTCGGCATGGCGGGAGTAATCCCCACGATGCGTTTGTCTTTTTCGGCCAGTTCGACTAACGTATGTCCGAATACATCCTGATAGAGCTGAGGCTGGTTGAGGCGTTCGGGTACGATGCGGCGCCCGGTCTCTTTGTCGAAACAGCCCGGAGCATGCCATTCGATAGCAGACTGTTCGGCCGGCTCAAAGCCTTTTCCTTTCTTCGTTTTGATATGCAACAGCTTAGGCCCTTGCATATCTTTGATGTCGTTGAGCTTCTGTACTAAATTGTTCACGTCGTGTCCGTCGACCGGGCCGAAATAGCGAATACTGAAACCTTCGAAGAGGTTGTGCTGTCGATTAATCAGCGCTTTCAGGCTGTTGTTGAAGCGGAGAATATTTTCCCGCCGGTCTTCCGAAATCAGATTGAGCTTTCGGAGCTTGCGGTACACATCGTAGCGAATCTTATTGTACGTTTGGCTCGTCGTAATGTCGACGAGGTAGCGGCTCAGTCCGCCGACGCTATTGTCGATGGACATGTCGTTATCGTTTAGGATAATCAGCAAGTTATTCGGGTTGGCCGAGGCATTGTTCAGCCCTTCGAAAGCAAGTCCTCCTGTCATGGCGCCATCGCCGATGACTGCTACGACGTGACGGTGAGACTCGTTGTTTATTTCGAACGCGGTGGCCATGCCGAGCGCCGCTGAGATGGAGTTGGAGGCGTGTCCGGCAATAAAAGCGTCGTATTCGCTTTCCTGCGGGCTCGGGAAGCCGCTAAGTCCTTTATACCGCCGCAAGGTATGGAAAGCTTCGCGTCGTCCGGTCAATATCTTGTGTCCGTAGGCTTGATGTCCTACATCCCAGACGATTCGGTCGTCAGGCGTGTCGAATACATAATGCAGTGCAACAGCCAGTTCGACCGTGCCCAAGTTGGCTCCTAAATGTCCCGGCGTCTTAGATAACACGTCGATGATATACTGTCGCAACTCTGCACATACGTCTTCGAGCCGGTTAGCCGGCAGGTTCCGTAGATCGGCCGGACAGTTAATCTGTTCTAGTAAGCTTTCTTGCTTGTTTGTAGTCATCCTTTCTTCCTTTTTCTTGCAAAAGTACGGAATTTAGTGTAGATAAAAACGACAATTTGTTCCGAAAATCGCATGAAGAGAGCCTGAAAAAGACAGATTGAACGGTAAACCCAATCTGTTTTGTTTTGTAAATGAGCTTGATCGAGCTTGAAGCTCAACCTTCTTCGCTTTGTTTTTTCAGCCTCTTGAGGCATGTTGCAGCGTGATTTTCTTTCTTTTTATCTTTTCCGGATAAATTCAATACGGAAAAATTTCTTTATTAAAAAACAAATCGTACATTTGTACCGTTCTGAAACATTTTACTAACATAAAAATAAACAAGACTATGGGATTCTTAACGAACGAAAAACTGACGATTGTCGGTGCCGGTGGAATGATTGGTTCCAATATGGCACAGACGGCTGCGATGATGAGACTGACTCCGAACATTTGTTTGCAGGATGTGTATGAACCCGCTTTGGAGGGCGTGTACGAAGAGATGCGTCATTGCGGATTCGAGGGCATGAACTTCACGTATACCACTTGCCCGGAAGAGGCTTTCAAAGACGCGAAATACGTGATTTCGTCGGGCGGTGCCGCGCGTAAAGCCGGTATGACACGCGAAGATTTGCTTAAAGGAAACGCCGAAGTAGCTGAGCAACTGGGTAAGAACATCAAGCAATATTGTCCCGATTGCAAGCATGTAGTCGTTATTTTTAATCCGGCAGATATTACGGGGTTGATTACGCTCGTTTACTCAGGCTTGAAACCTTCGCAGGTAACGACGCTGGCAGGACTTGATTCGACGCGTCTGCAAAGCGAGTTGGCGAAGTATTTCAAATTGCCGCAGAGCGCCGTTACAGGATGCTGTACGTTTGGCGGACACGGTGAGCAAATGGCTGTTTTTGCCTCGACGGCAAAAATCGACGGTACACCGCTGGTCGACCTGATCGGAACAGACAAATTGCCGGCTGAAGAATGGGCTGCGTTGCAACAGCGCGTGACCAAGGGCGGCGCCAATATTATCAACTTGCGCGGACGTTCTTCGTTCCAAAGCCCGGCTTACGTATCGGTCGAGATGATACGTGCTGCCATGGGTGGAGAGGCGTTCCGCTGGCCGGCAGGCACTTACGTGTCGTCGGGCGGATTCGACCATATCATGATGGCGATGCCTGTCGAAATCACGAAAGACGGATGTACATATAAAGATGTAGAGGGTACGCTTTCGGAGATGGCCGACCTGAAAAAGAGCTACGAGCATCTTTGCGCCATGCGCGACGAAGTGATCGGATTCGGTGTCTTGCCTCCGGTTGCAGAGTGGAATAAAGTGAATCCACATTTATAAAAAATTGATCGCTCCCGGAAAGGTTGGGGCTTCGGACAAGACGGCACAACCACAAGGGAGCATGCTTATGCTCAGCCATTGGGTGTTTTTGTATGCTTATGAAAGAGGGTGTGTCGAAACGCAATGTTTGGGCACACCCTCTTCAGGTGTGTAAGAATGGGTGAAATGCAAGGCGCTAAGGATGAGGGTGAGGGAGCATACTAAGGTATGTGACCGAGCTCTCATTCCGCAAGCAACGAAGCAGTTTGCCCGTTATGACACACCACCATTTTTTCTATTCGGTAGATTCGGAACGAACGGGTAAATCATTTTTTCCGAATACGTGGTGTCTAATAACGAAAAAAGCCACCTTTTCTGTTTAGGAAAAGGCAGCCTTTTTCGATCTTCGAAAAATAGATATTTATTTCGATGTCATTTTCTGAGCTGCTTCAGTCAGCTTCTTTGCAGCATCCTGAAATTTCTGAGCCTGTTCCGGAGTCAGGTTAGCTATTTCTTTCTGCAAGTCGGCAGCCAAATTTTGCACTTTCTGACCGAGTTCAGCCATTTTCTGTGTTGCTTCAGCATCGCCGGCAGCTACTTTTTCGTACAAAGGCACCATTTCATCTACAAGGCTCAGATACTGATCCAGAGCACTTCCTTCGGCAGGAGCTTGAGCAGCTTCGGGAGCAGGAGCTTCCGTTGCTACGGGTTCTGTCGTTTCACCTTCGGTTGTTTCAGCTTTCTTACCACCGCAAGCAACCATCATAACCATGGCCGAAGCCATCATAAACATTGAAATCTTTTTCATCTCTTTAAAAATTTAAAATCCTGATTGATATTTCTTATTTGCGCGACAAAGGTAAAAAGAAAAAAAAAGTTTCACAACATAAAAAAAATATTTTTTCTTTTTCTCTTTAAAAAAAACGTTTTTGTCCGGATGGATTGGCCGGTTAAAATTGCTCAACCAGTAAGTCACCGTCCAACAAATCTTTTATGGCGTCGGCAAAAGTTTTAAAATGTTCGGACGAAGCATGGGCTTCGAATGCGGCCGTATCTTTATATTCTTCGTAAAAGATAAAGGCGGCAGGCTGTTCCGGCGACTGATAAAGGGTGTAGCTGACATTACCTTCTTCGGCGCGAGTGGCTTCAACCAGTTTCTTTGCCACCTCGAGAAATGCTTTTTCTTTTCCGCTTTTTACGGTAACGCGTGCCACAATGATTTTCTTTTCTCTCACTGGCTGAGCTGCCCGAATCGAATCGCAGGCTGCCTGTACGGCAACGGCTACTTTTTCGGCGCACAAGGCGTCGGCTTCTACACTTTTTCCTCCATTGCACGACAGCGTCCCGAGCAGTACAACGGTCATCAAAAATAATCCAGTCTTTTTCATTTTTATTTTATGTTTTAAAATTAGTACAGGCGTAAAAGATGAATTGTCCTTTTTGTCGACGATTTTATCGGTAAGATTTGAAGCCGATGATACGACGTACTTCATCGATCGTAGCCGCGGCGCTGGCCGATGCTTTTTCGGCTCCCTCGGCCGCGATCTTGTCGAGATACGCTTGATCGGCGGCGATGTCGTTGATGCGTTCGCGAATCGGCGCACAAAACGCGTTGATATCGGCGGCGAGCTGCTTTTTCATGTCGCCGTAGCGGATTTCGCAGTTATTGTATTTCTCGTCGAAATAGGTATACGTCTCTTGAGTCGATACGATCTCCATCATGGTGAAGAGGTTCTGAATCACTTCGGGCTTCTCGCTGTTCGGCACTGTGGGGCCGGAGTCTGTGACGGCTTTCATCACTTTCTTATGGATCGTTTTTTCGTCATCGGCCAGATAGATGGCATTGCCTTCGCTTTTTCCCATCTTGCCCGATCCGTCGAGTCCGGGAACTTTTACGGCCTTGTCGGAGAGGTAGAACGATGCCGGTTCGGGGAAGAAGTCGACTTCGTAAATCATGTTGAAGCGACGGGCGCATTTACGTGCCATCTCCATATTCTGTTCCTGATCTTTCCCGACAGGCACTTTGGCCGCGCGATGAATCAAGATGTCGGAAGCCATGAGCGTAGGGTAGGTCAAGAGACCCGCGTTGACGTTGTTAGGCTGTGTGCGTACTTTCTCCTTGAATGTCGTCACGCGTTCCAATTCTCCCAGATAGGCGTTCATATTGAGGTAGAGATAGAGTTCGAGTACCTCGTGCACATCACTTTGCACATAGATGGTGGCCTTTTGCGGATCGAGGCCGCAGGCCAGATATTCGGCGAGGATGGTTTTCACGCTTTGGCGGATATGTTCCGGTCGCGGATGGGTGGTGAGTGAGTGCCAGTCGGCAATAAAGAAAAAACACCGATACTCATCCTGCATGCGCAAAAAACTTTTGACCGCTCCGAAGTAATTGCCCAAGTGTAAGTTACCTGTGGGGCGGATGCCGCTTACTACTGTTTCCATATTTTTATGTTCATTTTTTATTTCATCCAATATAATAAGGCTATGATCCCGATGATCAGGAGGGTGATGGCCGTGAGTACAAGCACGGTGAGCATCATTCGTTTACGGGGCGACATGGTTTTGCCCAGATGTATACGCTGATCGAAGTGACCGTAGATGTCTTTTTTATTTTTGTCCCGATAGCTTGGGGAGAAGTCGACGAATCGTCTTTTGTTTTTGTTGCGTGCTTCGTGGCCGCAAGTGCCGGCGATGGTATTCTCGTACCATGCCTGTCGATCCTGATCGAATCCGGTGATGGCTCGTTGCAGGCTTTCTTCAAAATCGTCGAGGTTTGTGTAGCAGGTACTTACTTTGTACAGATCGACGTAGATTTTCATGTCGGCGAAGTCGGAGATTTGCAGGAAGTGAATCCATTCGTCGAACAGGGGCAGGCACGAGGTGTAATATTTTTCGATGTAGCTTCGTCGTCCCGTAGCCCGTGTGAGGGCTTTCAGTTTATCGAGTGCTATGCTTGTATCGTCGGGTATCGTACGGGTATGTGCCGCCTGTTTGATTTTTTTGCTGTAGTGCCGGATATCGTCTTCGCTTAAAAGCATGAGCCAAAAGAAGGGCAGGGGATTACCTCCTTCGAAGAGAGGGGCTTCCTGACCGTCTCGTTGTTTGGCAAAAACGCATGCACTTCGGCTTTCCATTGCGGTACGGATTGCTTTTCGAAAGATCGGTTATGGGTTGATCTGCATCAGCTTTTGTACGGCAGCGTCGTTACGCTGTTTGAGCAGATCGATGGTTTTGCCTCCGTCGTATGCCATGTAATAGGCCAGATTGAGCAGGCGTTTTTTTACCAAAATGCAGTTGGCGGCGCTGATCACGGTCGATTCCTTACCGTCTTCCTGCCGGTATTTCATCAGCACGATCATTGTCAGTACATCGGGGTGAGGACTGTATTTCTCGATGATGGCAGGCTGTCCGATCATCAAGGTGTTATATACGTCTTCGACTTGCCGGCCGAGTTCCTGCCAGTTGGTGCCTACGAGGCTTTGTTCGAGTTGCTGTTGCATGAGGGGCAGGTCGGTCGCGGAGGCTTCGTAGTTTTCGCGATTGTAGTCACCGTAGAGCATGAAGTAATTATCGAACGAAAACGTTCCCAGACTGTCGATCCGTTGATGTATTTTGTCGTTCAGATAGTATCCGAGCAAGGGGCCGCTTTCGCGATATTTCTGCGTGAAAGCCTGCACACGAGGGTGAAGGCGACATTCTTTCATTCCGTCGATGGTGGGGAGGCAGATGTTTACGTATCCGTACCATTCCGAATTGTTACAAGCGTCGTTTTTCCTCTTTCCCGACGAGGAGCATCCGATAAGCAGCACGAGCGAAAGTACTCCGATGATCTTTTTCATTTTTTCTTTGTTCTGTTCATGCCCGCAAAGATACATAAAAAAGTTAAATCAGGGGGTTCTTGTCTGCCGATTAATTTCGTCGATATAATGGAGGATTTCTTCGCGTCCGTTCCTGTTTTCGGACGAGGAGGTAAGGATAGGCGGCAGCTCTTCCCACGTCTCGAGCATTTTTTGACGATAGGTGTCGAGATTTTCCTGCAGGCGTCCTTTGCCGATTTTGTCGGTTTTGGTGAAGATGATGGCAAAGGGGACTTCGTTTTCGCCGAGCCATTCCATGAATTCGAGATCGATTTTCTGCGGTGCGTGCCGGCAGTCGAGCAACACGAAGAGGCAGGTCAGTTGGGGGCGGCGCAGGATATACGATTCGATGATGCGTCGCAGGTTTTCGCGATTTTCTTTGCCTCGCTGTGCGTAGCCGTAGCCGGGGAGGTCGACGAGATACCAGTCGTCGTTGATGATGAAGTGATTGATCAGTTGCGTCTTGCCGGGCTTCTGCGAGGTCATGGCCAATCGTTTGCGCGCGGTGAGCATATTGATCAACGACGATTTGCCGACGTTCGACCGTCCGATAAAGGCATATTCCGGGCGTGTGCCGTCGGGGCATTTCTGCACGTCGGTATTGCTGATGACAAATTCCGCACTTTTGATTTCCATCATGATTTTCTTCGTTTATTTCATTCTGTTGTCGTCCGCTCTTTTCGAGTCGGGTTTCTATCTGCTTGACGGGGCAAAGATACGAGATCGGGGGGAATAAATAAAACGGGTGTCGAAGAATCACTCCCCAACACCCGTCGTTCATAGTTAAACACGTTTCACCCTAAAAAAGGATATATTTAAATAGGTTGGTTGTTATCGTCCGGTGCCGGTGTTTCGGATGTTTTTCGATTGCGCGGAAAGAATTGTTTCAGTTCTTTGCGTTTGTCTTCGAATCCGGGTACGGACGTTTTGGCTTTATAGCACGTATAGGAATAATCGTCGAGGGCTGCCTGATAATTATCGAAATCGTGCAATGTCTTGTTGTTTTTCAGTCCTGTCACCAGATTTTGCAGCCGCAGAATCAGGTCTTCCATTGCGTTGCGCGACTGATAATCCCGTTCGAATTCCACCCAATCTACGTCGGGACTGCGCAACGACGGACTGATTTGTGCATAGTCTCTGACTTTGTTGATCAGCAATTTGTTCTGCTCGTTTACTCGTCCGTAACGGCTCCGGTCGTCTCCGGTCAGATTGACGATCAGTCCCGCCAGTTCGTTTTCCAAATTCGTTACTAAAACATGGCTGCGTTCCAATTGCTCTTCGCCCGGATGCGCTGCCATTAAGTTTTTCATCGTGGCCATTTCTACCTCCTTTTTTAATTTATGAAATCGATTTGCGCGTAAATATACGTCGTGTTTTGTTCTTTTCCAAATAAAAATCGATTTTTTTTTGATTTCGATGTGTTTTTCCGATTTTCCGCCGGATATTTCTGCGCTTTCGGAATAGATGTCTTATGCTTCGTCCTATTCCGGAGATGTTCGATGATCCCTTTCGCACGTTCCGTTTCATGGTTTGGATGATTCGGAAGTGCTTTTTGAGGTTCCGTTTCACCTGTTTCGTGTTCCGGATG